>JBQCIZ010000060.1:0-3565 GCA_051953235.1 Nitrobacter sp.
TATCGTTGTCCGCCGCGTGGTCGGCGAGCGCATCGCGCAGTGAGCCCTTGCGGTTGTAGGCGATCTCAAAAAGATCGTCGTCATCGAGGCCGAACAGCGGGCTCTTCAGCGCCACCGCCAGCGCCAGATCGTCCTGCGGCAGCAGTAGCGCGTCCGCAAGGTTCATCAGGTCGATGATGGCGATGTGTTCGGTCAGCTTGAGCCGGTCGGCGCCGGCGACGGGAATACCGGATTGCTTCAGCGCCTGGATGATGGCGTCGAACGCGTTGCCGCGCCGCCGCACCAGAATCAGAATATCCCCGTAGGTCAACCGGCGGCGATTGCCGGCGGGGCCGGTCAGGGTGCCCTGCGCGATCAGCGTCTTGATCTCGGTCTGGATGCGCCGCGCGAGCTTCACCTCGGGGCTGGTCTCGGACACCGCGTCGAACGGCGCACGCCAGCCTTCGATCTCCTCGCGCTTGTCACGTTCCTCGAGACTCCAGAGATCGACCACGCCCGGCGCGGCATCCTCGAGCGATTCGTGCACGGGATGAGCGCCGACCGCATGGATGCTCGTGTAGATCGCCTCGTCGCGAAACACGTGATCGACCGACTCGAGGATCGTTTTCCCCGAGCGGAACGAATAGATGAAATCCTCCTTGCGGAACGGCAGCTCGGCGTCGCGGAATCTCTGTTCCAGCTTGCGCCGCCGGTCGTCGAATTCGCGCGGCGCGGCACCCTGGAACGAGAAGATCGATTGCTTCTCGTCCCCGACCGCGAACACGGTTCGCCGCACGCCCTCGCGCGCGCCTTCTCCGGTCGTGAAGTCCGCAATGATGCGCTCGACGATGTCCCATTGCTTCGGGCTGGTGTCCTGCGCCTCGTCGATCAGCACGTGATCGACGCCGCGATCCAGCTTGTAGTGCACCCAGCCCGGCGAGGTCTGGTCCAGCATCTGAAGCGTCTTGTCGATCAGGTCGTCATAATCGAGCAGGCCGCGCTCGAGCTTCTCGCGGCGGTAGTTCGCGGCGACCGCGGTCGCGATGACGAGCAGGGATTGCGTGCGGTCACGGATATTCAGCGCGCGGCGGCGGTCGAGCAACGCGACCACGCGCTGGCATTCGCGGTCGAGCATCGCGGCGATGTCGGGCCTGTCATTGCTGATCTTCTTTGTGACGAAGGATTTGCGCGGCTCGGAGGCCCCGGTCAGAAAGACGTCCAGATAGCGGTCTGCCTGTGCCGCATCGCCGACCATGGCGAGCGCTTCGCGCAGGCGGCGGGCCTGCTCGATGTCGGACTTGTTGCCCGTGTCCAGAGTAGCAGCGAGCGAATTCCATTCCGATCTCGGCAAATACGGTCCATCGACGATTTCGCGTTCGACATCCTCGATGCGATCGGCGGGATCGACGCCGACGGCCTCGGCGACATCCCTGATCGCTTGCTCGATGCTGCGCTCCGCGGTCCATGCCACGAAATGATCGCGGCTGAGGCAGGCCTGGTTGATCACGTCGCGCAACGTCACGTCCGCCGCGGCGCCCATGGCATATTGCAGCGCGCGTCCGGCGGCACTGTCCGGGTTTTGCGATGCCGCCAGCATGACGCCGAGGCTCGCGCGCTCCATCATCTCGGTCTGGTCGCGCTCGTCGAGTATGGTGAAGCGCGCCGGCACCCGCGCCTCGAACGGGAACTGCTGCAACAGCCGCGTGCAGAGCGCGTGAATGGTCTGCACCTTCAGGCCACCCGGCGTCTCCAGCGCCGCCGCGAACAATTTTCGCGCGCGCTGACGCGAATCGGCGTTGGGGCGTGAAATTCCGGTGTCGCGCAACGCGGCATCGAGGGCGTCGTCGCCGAGCGTCACCCAGTGCCCCAGAGTGGAGAACACGCGCTCCGACATGTTGGCGGCGGCCGCCTTGGTGAAGGTGATGCAGAGGATGCGGGCAGGGTCGACGCCGTTGAGCAGCAGACGGATCACGCGCTGCACCAGCACATGGGTTTTGCCTGATCCGGCATTGGCGGAGACGAACACCGACGTCGCAGGATCGGATGCACGCTGCTGGCGCGCGCTGGCGTCGGGATGAACGGGGCGAGGGGCTTTCACCATTCCTCGATCCCCAACCCGCCGGCCGCCGACCACTCCTTGATTCGCGCGAGATCGTCGTAGGTGCCGTAGCGTGTTGTCCACATCGGCAGATTCAGCGACGTATAACCTTGCTCCTCGTTGTCGAATGCGCGGATCAGCGTTTTCAGTTTTTCAAGCGCATCGTCGGCGGCTTGATCCGGCGTCTGGTTCTCGGTCTTGCTCTTGTCGAGATCGACCGGTCTGGGATCGCCAGGCGGATTGTTGCCGCTGAGCTTGACGTACAGCAGTTCGCTGATGGAGACCCCGGCCGGAATGCCGTCGAAGCCACCTCCGCGGATGATCGCGGATTCCAGCGTGAGCTGCGGCGACAGGCCGAGCCGCACCTGCTTGCTGCTCGGCGGGGCGCCGGTCTTGTAATCGATAACGGCGAAGCGGCCGTCGTTGAGATGCTCGATGCGGTCGGCGCGCGCCGACAGCGTGAATGCGCGTTCCCCGTCGATCGGGATCGGAATATTGCCGCTGACCTCGGCGTCGATCCTGGCGATGTGCGGCCGGCGCGACGCCTCCCACTCCGCAAACCACGCCGCGATCCGCTTGAAGCGCGGCCACCACAGCGCGCGCGCCTCGGGCCTTTCCATCAGCGGCGCGAAATGGGTTTGGCCGATGGCGCGCAAGGCCTCAGCAGGATCGTCCGGCAGTTTTGCCGGATAGAGCTTGGTGAAGTCGCCGAGCGCGTTGTGGATCGCCGAGCCACGGTCGGCCGCCGACAGCGGCATGTCGACGGCGTCGAGCGGCGCCAGCCCGAGAATATATTTGGCGTAGATGGTGTAGGGATCGCGCAGCCAATCCTCGATCGCGGTCACCGCCAGCTTTTGCGGCCGTGCCGCGCGCGGCGGCCTTGGCGCGGGCTGCGCAACGGGCGTTACCTTCTCGGGCTGATCGAGAATTTCCGCGTAGCCGACATATTTTGCGCCCGCCTCGACCGCAGCGCTCCAGCGCGCGTCGCCCGCGACGGCCTCGAGCCGGTGCAGGAAGCGCGAAGCGACTGCCGGTGCGCCGCCCGATTTGGCGGCATGGCTCAGAACGACATCATCGGCGCCGAGCAGTTGCGCAAAGTCGTGCGCCGAGAGGCCAATGCGCCGTTCGGGGAGATCGAGCCCGAGATCATGCCGCATCGGGCGGCTAAGCCAGGGATCGTTCGGCGGCGCCGGCGGCCACACGCCTTCGACGAGCCCACCGAGAATGACGCGGTCGCAATGCGTGAGCCGCGCTTCGAGCGGACCGTAGATCCGCAAGGCTGCGGCCGCGGCTTGCGGCCGCCGCACGGTGCGATCGCGGAATGCCGCCTCGAACACGTCGGGATAATCGGCAAGCTGAACGATGAGGCCGCTGCGCTCGCCAGCCTCGCGCAAGTCGTCGAACGCGCCCGCGAGCGCGAGGCCCTGATGGTCATCGAAAGCCGCGGCGATGCCATCCGCATCGCCTGATAGCGCCTCTATTGCTTGC
>JBQCIZ010000061.1:0-4601 GCA_051953235.1 Nitrobacter sp.
GTCTCGACCACGCCCGGCATGGCGTCGATCTCGCTCTCGATCTCCTTGGGATAGACGTTGAAGCCGCCGGAGATCACCAGATCCTTGCCGCGGCCGAGAATGTGCACGTAGTTCTTATTGTCGATCTTGCCGAGATCGCCGGTGATGAAGAAGCCGTCGCCACGGAATTCGGCTTTGGTCTTTTCTGGCATCCGCCAGTAGCCCTTGAACACGTTCGGACCCTTGACCTCGATCATGCCGATGCTCTCGCGCGGCAGTTCCTTGCCGGTGTCGGGATCGGTGACGCGCACGGACACGCCGGGCAGGGCGCGACCGACTGCGCCGGGTACGCGATCGCCGTCATAGGGGTTCGAGGTGTTCATGTTGGTTTCGGTCATGCCGTAGCGTTCCAGCACGGCATGTCCGGTGCGCGCGGACCATTCGCGGTGGGTGTCGGCGAGCAGCGGCGCGGAGCCGGAAATGAACAGCCGCATGTGCTTCGTCGCTTCCTTCGTCAGTGCGGGGTTCTGCAGCAGCCGCGTGTAGAAGGTCGGCACGCCCATCAACACCGTGGCGCGAGACATCAGCTTGATGATGAGGTCAGGATCGAACTTCGGCAGGAAGATCATCGAGGCACGCGCGAACAGCGTGACGTTGCTCGCCACGAACAGACCGTGGGTGTGATAGATCGGCAGTGCGTGGATCAGCACATCCTTGTCGGTGAAGCGCCAGTAGTCGACCAGGCTCAGGGAATTCGACGCCAGATTGTCGTGCGTCAGCATCGCGCCCTTGGAGCGGCCCGTCGTTCCGGACGTATAGAGAATGGCCGCGAGGTCATCGTTGGCGCGTGCGACGGTCGTGAATTCCGGCTTCGCCGTCATAGCGGCTTCCGTCAGCGATCCCTTGCCGTCGGCGCCGAGTGTCTCGACCTTCGCACCGACCTTTGCCGCGATCGCCGTGATGCCATCCAGCTTCGACGGATCGCACACCACAAGTGACGGCTCCGCGTCGGTGATGAAGTAGTCGAGCTCGTTGAGCGTGTAGGCCGTGTTGAGCGGCAGGTACACCGCGCCCGCACGGACGGTCGCGAGATAGAGTACGAGGTTCGGGACCGATTTCTCGACCTGCACCGCGACGCGATCGCCTGGCTTGACGCCGCGCGTCACCAGCACATTCGCCAATCGTCCCGAGAACGCGATCAGATCACCGTAGGTGATGCGTTGTCCGTCGAGCGTCTCGATCGCGAGCCGGCCGGCGTCATCGAGATCGTCGAACAGGCGGGAAAACAGATTGGCGTTCATGGTGGTGTTCCCGATGTGGTTCATGCATCATCCGTCGGGCGAGAGCCTCCCGGTATTGAGGTGGAATAGCAAGAACGCCCTTCAGAAGGCAACGGAGACAATTGGTATGGCAACTAACGGGAAACGCGTCGCGTGGGTGACGGGCGGCGGCAGCGGCATCGGACAGGCCGGGGCCGAGGCGCTGGCCGCCGATGGCTGGGTCGTGGTGGTGTCGGGGCGGCGCAAGGATGCGCTGGAGACCGTCGTCGCTGGAATTTCTGCCAGGGGCGGGAATGCGGAAGCCCTGCAACTCGATGTCAGCGACGCGGATGCCGTCAACAAGGCGGCGCAACATATTCTCGGCAAGCACGGCCGCATCGATCTGCTCGTCAACAGCGCTGGTATCAACGTGCCGAAGCGAAGCTGGGCCGACATGGAGACCGAAGGTTGGGACAAATTGGTCCAGATCAACCTCAACGGTGTGCTCTATTGCATGCGCGCGGTGCTGCCGGCGATGCGCGCGCAGAAGGACGGCTGCATCATCAATGTCGCCTCGTGGGCCGGGCGGCATGTCTCGAAAATGCCGGGGCCGGCTTACACCTCGACCAAGCATGCGGTGCTGGCGCTGACCCATTCATTCAACATGGACGAGTGCGTCAACGGCCTGCGCGCGTGCTGCCTGTCGCCGGGTGAAGTCGCGACGCCGATCCTGAAACTGCGCCCGGTGGTGCCCAGCGAGGAGGAGCAGGCGCGCATGCTGCAGCCGGAAGATCTCGGCCGCACCATCGCGTTCGTCGCCAGCATGCCGCCACGGGTGTGCATGAACGAAATTCTCATCAGCCCGACGTGGAATCGCGGATTTGTTGCCCAATCGGCGACACGCTGAAAACGAAAACGGTCACGTGTCTCCGCACTCACGGAAACTTGAAGCGTGGAGGCACGTGCGACTCCCGGGATAGTTTCAGCGGCGGTGAAAAACATTTCCTGAAACGGTTTCCAGCAACTCCCGTAGCTCGGGCAACGGTGACGCCGATCGCACGCGATGCAGCGCCGCTGTTGTCCTTGCAACATCGCCGGCAACGCTTGCCGGCCGAAAATCCATCGGGAGACGATCCATGTCCAAGCGTATTGCATTCCTGTCGGCCATCGCCTTCAGCGCGCTGACCGTATCCGGAACATTCGTCGCGCCTGCGCTCGCCAAAGACAAGATGATGAAGAGCGAGATGTCCGGCGACAAGACCGTGATGGTCGGCGGCGCGCCGATGTATCCCTCGAAGAACATCATTCAGAACGCGGTGAATTCCAGGGATCACACCACGCTCGTCGCGGCGGTGAAGGCCGCCGGTCTGGTCAAGACCCTGGAAGGCAAGGGCCCGTTCACGGTGTTCGCGCCGACCAACGAGGCCTTCAACAAGCTGCCGCCGGGCACTGTCGACAATCTGGTGA
Organism: Nitrobacter sp.; assembly: GCA_051953235.1. Taxonomy (GTDB): domain Bacteria; phylum Pseudomonadota; class Alphaproteobacteria; order Rhizobiales; family Xanthobacteraceae; genus Nitrobacter. Next base: position 2,706 of record JBQCIZ010000061.1, read on the forward strand.
AGCCCGAGAACAAGAAGACGTTGACCAAGATCCTCACCTATCACGTCGTTCCCGGCAGGCTCGAGGCCTCCAGCCTGACCGACGGCAAGAAGCTCAAGACGGTCGAGGGCGAAACCCTGACGGTGAAGAATTCGGGCGGCACCGTGATGCTGGTCGATGCCAAGGGCGGCATGTCCACCGTGACGATCCCGAACGTCAACCAGTCGAATGGCGTGATCCACGTGGTGGATACGGTTCTGATGCCGTAACCGGCATTCAACCTGACGCCCCAGCGGGATGCGCAGCACGCCCGGCCGGGACATTATCCAGGCGGGCCGGGATCACCCGGCTCGCCTTTTCGTGAACGGAGCAGGTTTCTTTGCGGGATCGCGACGTTCCGCCGTAACAAATCGCGCCGCTTCGCGTAAGATCGGTATCGTCCCGTTTCATGCGATTGCACCACGGACCGTTCCGATGTCGAGCATAACCGTCAATGAAAGCCGTCCGTCGCCCGCCCCGGCGAAAGTGATTCAGCCGGTGTGGGTCCGCATCGTCCACTGGACCAATGCGGTCGCGATGATCATGATGATCATGTCGGGCTGGCAGATCTACAACGCCTCGCCGCTGTTCAACTTTACGTTCTCGCATTCCATTACGCTCGGCGGTTGGCTCGGCGGCGCGCTGCTATGGCATTTCGCGGCGATGTGGCTGCTGATGGTGAACGGCCTCGTCTATCTGGTGCTCGGCTTCGCCACCGGGCGCTTTCGCAGGAAGCTTTTGCCGCTGACTCCGTCCGGCGTGATCGCCGATACCAAGGCGGCGCTGACCGGCAAGCTGTCGCACGACGATCTCACGCACTACAACTATGTACAGAAGCTGCTCTATGCCGGCATCATTGTCATCGGCGTGCTGGTGGTGTTGTCAGGTCTGTCGATCTGGAAGCCGGTGCAGTTCCAGTGGCTGACCGCCGTGTTCGGCGGCTATGATTTTGCGCGCTATGTGCATTTCACATGCATGGCGCTGATCGTCGCGTTCCTCATCGTGCATGTCGCACTGGCGCTGATCGTGCCGAAAAGCCTGCGCGCCATGATCATCGGTCGATAGGGGAGAAACGTCATGGGTCGTTTCCGTTCGCTGCTGATCCCCGGTGTCGACAAGACACTTCTGGTCAAGGACGCCACCAAACTGCTGCCCGATCCGGCGCGCCGCCGCTTCATCGCGGGTGGCGCGAGCCTCGGCGCGCTGACGTTGCTGACCGGCTGCGACGTCTCCGACAGCTTGTCGGCGGAAAACCTGCTGGCGCAGATTTCGAAGTTCAACGACAAGGTACAGGCCGCGATCTTCAATCCGAACACGCTGGCGCCGACCTATACCGAAGCCGACATTACACGGCCGTTTCCGTTCAACGGCTACTATGCCGAGGAGGACGCGCCCGATGTCGACGGCAAGGACTGGAAATTCGAGGTGCGCGGGCTTGTCGACAACAAGAAGTCGTGGACGCTGGACGAGCTCTACAAGCTGCCCGAGGTCACACAGATCACGCGGCACATCTGCGTCGAGGGCTGGAGTGCGATCGGGAGCTGGTCGGGGACGCCGCTGCGCGACTTCCTGAAATTGATCGGTGCCGACACCCGCGCCAAATACTGCTGGTTCCAGTGCGCCGATGTCGATGGCTATAACAGCCCGCTCGACATGGAGACCGCGCTGCATCCGCAGACCCAGATGGCGTTCAAATTCGACGGCAAGATTCTGCCGCGCAAGTACGGCTATCCGATGAAGATCAGGGTTCCAACAAAACTCGGATTCAAGAACCCCAAATACGTCGTGTCGATGGAAGTCACCAACGATTACAAGGGCGGCTACTGGGAAGACCAGGGTTACAATTCCTTCAGCGGCAGTTGAGGCCAACTGGCCGAA
>JBQCIZ010000062.1:0-2651 GCA_051953235.1 Nitrobacter sp.
AGGCTGTCGTCGGGCAAGTTGCTGAAAGTCCGTTGCGCGGAATAAATCATTCCAGGAGGGACGGCAATCCGCGCATGAGCCGTCCGCAGGCGGCCCTGCGGACATCAATGCTTGTCAGGGCAGGCGCTTTTCCCCATCATGACGGCAACGAAATGACGGGCCGTATCCCGCTAAATGCAGGATGCGGCGCAATCCCTTGAGGTGAGGAACGCCGTGGCGGAGAGTGATAATATTGTTGCCGAAACCGCGGAGAAGATCTTCGCCGATCTCGCCGACGCCCAGACCATCAACCGCGACAAGCAGGGCAACTGGAAAGCGCCGCTCTGGAACGCGCTGACCGAGGCTGGTTTGCCGCTGTCGTGGGTGCCGGAAGATTGCAACGGCTCCGGCGCAAGTCTCGCAGACGGTTTCAGCGTGCTGAGTTCCGCAGGCCGCTTCGCGGTCGCGGTGCCGCTTGCCGAGACGATGCTCGCTGGCTGGCTGCTGGCGCAGGCCAGGATCGCCTCGCCAGAGGGTGCGATGACGGTCGCGCCGGCTGGTCCGCGCGACACCATCAAGCTCGATGCCGATGGCACCCTGAGCGGCCGCGCGCGCGGCGTGCCTTTCGCCAGGGACGTTGCTCACCTCGCCGTGCTGGCAAAGGGCGGCAACGGCTGGTCGATTGCGCTGGTCGATGCCAAATCCTGCCGGATCGAGAGCGGCCTCAATCTCGGCAGCGACAGCAGCAACACGGTGACCTTCGACAAGGTCAAGCCCCTCGCGATCAAACCTGCGCCGAAAGGCTTCGACCAAACCGCGCTCTTGCTGATGGGCTGCGTGGCGCGAAGCCTGCAGATCGCCGGCGCGCTGGAATCGATGCTGGACGTTTCGGTGCGCTATTCCAACGAGCGCATCGCGTTCGAGAAGAAGATCTCGAAATTCCAGGCCGTGCAGCACAACCTCGCAAAGCTCGCGGGCGAGACCGCGGCCGCCATGGCGGCTGCAACGTCTGCCGCCGACACCATTGTTCATGCGGCGTCATTCGACGACGCGGTGTTCCTTGAAGCGGCATCCGCAAAAATCCGCTGCGCCGAGGCCGCCGAGAAAGGCGCTGCGATCGCGCATCAGGTGCATGGCGCCATCGGCTTCACCATCGAGCATATCCTGCATCGCTACACCTTGCGGGCGCTGGCCTGGCGCGACGACTTCGGCAACGAAAGCCACTGGGCGGTCGAACTCGGCAAGATGGTCGCCGCACACGGCGCCGACGAATTGTGGCCGCTTGTGGCTTCACGCTAAATCAAGAGGAAGCCGGCCATGACCGCAGCCCTTCGTTTCGATCCGATCCGCCTGCCGCCCGAATGCGTGAAATTGCGCGAGGAGGTCCGCGCGTTTCTCGCCGAGGAAATCGCCGCCGGCACCTTCGACCCGCATCAGCCCAAGCGCGAAGACATCGACGCGCGGGAATTCAGCCGGCGTGTCGGCGCCAAGGGCTGGCTCGGAATGACATGGCCGAAGAAGTACGGCGGCCACGAGCGCACCTTCCTTGAGCGCTATGTCGTCACCGAGGAGATGCGTGTCGCCAACGCACCGACGCGGCGCTTCTTCGTCGCCGACCGTCAGAGCGGTCCGGTGCTTTTGAAATACGCGCCCGAGCACATCAAGATGGACATCCTGCCGCGCATCTGTCGCGGCGAGATCTGCTTCGCCATCGGCATGAGCGAGCCGAACTCGGGCTCCGACCTGTTCGCAGCCAAAACCCGCGCCACCAAGACCGACGGCGGCTGGCTCATCAACGGCACCAAGATCTGGACCTCGTCGGCACACATCGCCGACTACATGATCGCGATCTTCCGCACCTCGCCGCCGACCAAGGAGAACCGCCGCCACGGCCTGACGCAATTTTTGGTCAAGATGAAGCAGCCGGGCATCCAGGTGAATCCGATCGGTCAGATCACCGGTCAGTTCGAATTCAACGAGGTGGTGTTCACCGATCACTTCATTCCCGACGATCACGTGCTCGGCGAAATCGATGGCGCCTGGAAACAGGCCACCAGCGAGCTCGCCTACGAACGCTCCGGCCCGGAACGCTTCCTCGAGACCTATTATGTGCTGACCGAACTTGTTCGTGCCGTCGGCAAGAATCCGGATACGCGCAGTGCCGAAGGCATCGGCCGGCTGGTGGCGCAGTTGCATACCATGCGCCGCATGTCTGTGTCGGTCGCCGGCATGTTGCACGCCGGCAGGGAGCCGGTGGTGGAAGCCGCCATTGTCAAGGACATCGGCACCATCTGGGAACAGGCCCTGCCGCATCGCGTCCGCGATCTCGCCGCCTTCGTCGATGCCGATGTCTCCAACCATGAGACGCTGGACAAGCAACTCGACTTCGCCACCAAGACGGCGCCGAAGCTGACCATCCAGGGCGGCACCACCGAAGTGCTGCGCGGCATCATCGCACGCGGACTGGGGCTGCGCTGAGGCGCGCCCTTCAACACCTTTTCAACGAGGATCACATGAGCAATTACACGGACATCGGCGTCGAAATCAAAGGTCATGTCGGCCTGATCGAAATTCGCCGGCCGCCGCTGAACTTCTTCGACATCTCACTGATCAACCAGATCGCCGACGCGCTCGAAGAGTTCGACCGCAACATCGAAGTCCGCGCCTCGGTG
>JBQCIZ010000063.1:0-9618 GCA_051953235.1 Nitrobacter sp.
CCGTGGCGGCAACTCCATCCGCAGCTACATCAAGAATGGCGGCGGCGGAGATGTCAGTCACGCGGTGCTGTGCGGCGTGCCCAATCATGGCGTTTTTGCCTGGGACAGCGGCCTCGGCAACGAATTCAATGGAAAGGGACCGTTCCTGCACGGTCTCAACGAGGGCGAGACGGAAGTCACCGCAGGCACATCGTTCCTGACGCTGCGCAGCGATGGAATGGATAAGTATGCCCAGCCGGATGGCCGGTTCGTCGGCAAGCCGGGCACGCCGACCGGTGTGACCTTCGAGGGACCCGAACTCAAGGGCGCGACCAACCTTGTTCTCGGTGCGGTCGATCACCGCGAGACCGCTTTTTCGCCGCGCGCGTTCCGCGAAATCTACAAGTTCATCGCAGGGCGCGAACCCGCGCGCCTCGCGATCGTGCCGGAGGCCGAGGTCAAGCTCAGTGGTCTCGTCACGGGAACGCCGGGCGGCGTGCAGACCAACCGCCCGGTTGCCGATGCGACCGTGGAAATCTATCGGGTGTCGCCGGACAGCGGTGAACGCATGGGAGGTCCGATCCTTGCCTCCAAGACCGGCGCCGACGGCCGCTGGGGGCCGGTGCAGGTCGATCCTACCTGGTATCTGGAAATGGTGCTGACCGAGCCCGGCGCGCCGATCACGCATCTCTATCGCTCGCCGTTTCCGCGCTCGTCGGACGTCGTGCATCTCCGCGCCGCGAAACCGTTGGGTTCGGCAGACGCCGGCGCGGGAGCCGTTGTGCAGATGTCACGGCCGCGCGGCTATTTCGGGCTGCCGCGCGATATCGTGCTGCTTGACGGCAAGGAGCCGACCGACGTCAAGCATGGTGTGCCGACCGACTCCGTCACGACGGTGCGATTGCCGGCGGCGGAGGTTGGCCGCGCGGTCCCGGCTGTTTTCAATGAGGAGCGTATTGTCGCGCGCGCTTGGCCTGCTTCGGAAAACCGCATCGCGATCGCGGAACTGACGTCCTGAGTTTTATTCGATCCGGGCGAAGCCGATGATGTTGAACGGCGGATCTATCGCCGCTGTGCAGCGACCGCCCGCGCTCGCGATGTCCCCGACCATGCCCGGATCGCAAGATGGGTCATCGGCTGACAGAGTTGTCCGGGCAATTCGCCTGACGTGACCAGCGTTGAGATGACTTCGCGAATAAGGTCCATCACCTCGCTTCTTGCCCGCTCCATCGGCGAGTGCGCCGAGCTTGCCAGCAGGATCGTTCGCGTGATCGCGGGTCTGATGATGCGCGCCGCTTGCAGGCGTCCGCTGACGATGTCGGCGGCGACGAAGTGCGGTGGCAGGATGGTGTAGGCTCGTCCCGACGCGGCAATGTCCTTCAACGTGCCGAGAGCATCGAGCACGGTGGTGACATTGAGAACAATGCCGTGATCGTGACAGACCTGATCGATCAACAGGCGCATGCGATTGGGTGTGGCCGGCAGGATCAGCGGCAACTCCGCCACTCTCCGGAAATCGACAACCTCTGCCTGTGTAATGCTGTCTCCCGCCGGACCGATCAGACAGAGGTCCGTTTGCAACAGCGACTCATCGGTGGGAGATGGCACCTGCCGGTTGTGGTAGAGCAGGCCGATGTCGAGACGGCCGCTGATCAGCGCTTCGTCGAGATGTTCGGTGAGGCCTTCCAGAACATGGATGCGGACGTCCGGGAGGCGCTCGCATGCGAGATTGAGCAGCGGCGTCAGCAGCACGCCGCCGAGCGACGTCAACACGCCGAGGCGGATCAATCCGGATGGCGGTCCCTGAAGCTGTCTCGCCTCTTCCTGGAGATGTTGCCAGTTCGACACCAGCGCCCGCAGCTTCGGAAGCATGCGCCGTCCGGCTTCGGTGAGGCTGGCGCCGCGTCCGGTGCGATGCAGAAGCGTGAGACCGATAGCCTGCTCGACGTCGCGCACCTGGCGGCTGAGAACCGATTGTGGAACGGAGAGAACCGACGCCGCACGCGTAAAGCTGCCGAGATCGGCGACCGTTACGCAGTGATGGAGTTTCTTCAGGTCCACGGCCTCCTCCTATCCGAAATCAGCATAACTGAAAGACAAAATGTGCGTCTAGCCGCTCCTCTAGGCAGTTCGTAGCGTGCACCAAAGTCGGAAACAGACGGAATTCAGGGAGCAGGCATGGCAGCGGTAGCCGCAGGGCCTTTGGCAGGATTGCGTATCCTCGACATCTCGACCGTGGTCGCGGCGCCTTGGTCCGCAACGCTGCTCGCCGATCTCGGCGCCACGGTTCTCAAGGTCGAAGTTCCCGGACGCGGAGATTTGTTGCGTGCGCTTGCGCCGCACAAAAATGGTGTGCCGCTCTGGTGGAAGGTCGCCAACCGCAACAAGAAAGGCATCACCCTCGATCTGAAGAAGGATGAGGGGCGCGCGTTGTTCGAGCGATTGCTTCCCCGCTTCGACGTTCTGGTCGAAAATTTCCGGCCGGGCACGCTCGACAAGTGGGGATTGCCGAAGGAGCGGCTGTTCGCCATCAATCCAAAACTGACAGTGCTGCGGGTCACCGGCTTTGGCCAGACCGGCCCCTATCGCGACAAACCCGCCTTTGCACGCGTCGCGGAAGCGATCTCGGGCTTTACCCACGTTTGCGGCGAGCCGGAACGCTCGCCGCTCCATATGGGGTTTCCGGTGGCCGATGCCGTGACCGGTCTGTTCGGCGCGGTTGGAATTCTGGCAGCGCTCTACCGGCGCGCGCAAAAACCCGACGAGCCGGGTCAGGAGATCGATCTCAGTCTGGTCGAATCGACGTTTCGCATGCTCGACTTCTTGCCGATCGAATACGATCAGTTGGGTATCGTGCGTGAGCGCGTGGGGAATCTCAGCGACTATTCGGCGCCGAGCAACGTTTATCGCAGCAAGGAAGGGACCTGGGTTACCATCCCCGCGTCCAGCCAGAACATCTTCGTCCGGCTGTGTCGTGCGCTGTCTCGCAACGATGTCGCCAATGATGCGCGGTTCGTCACCAACGCCGACCGCGTGCGCAACCGTTCCGTGCTGGATCAGATCATCGCCGATGAAATCGCGCACCGGACGCTGCCGGAATTGCAGGCCCTGTTCGATCATCACGAAGTCGGCTGGAGTCCCATTCAGTCGATCGCCGATGTTTTCGCCGATCCGCATTTCCAGGCGCGCGAGTCGATCGTTAGTGTGGAGGATACCGAGCTCGGTCCAGTCAAGATGCAGAATGTGGTGCCGCGCTTCTCGGAGACCGCGGGCCGCGTCGCGACCGCGGGACCAGCGCTGGGCCAGCACAACAACGAGATCTATCGCGACCTGCTGGGTCTCAGCGATGATGAATTGAAGCGGCTGAAGACCGCCGAGGTGATTTGAGGCGAAGCCTCGAATCGGAAGATGGAGGGGACAATGCAAAATAGCCCACCGGCGCGCAGCCGGATCGCCGCTGCACGGAGCCTCGCATGAACGAGACGAGCCTTTGTCTCGACGGGGTCAGCATCCGCTATCGGCTCGGCTCCACGGATTTCGTCGCGGTCGAGAACGTCTCGCTCGAAATCAAGCCGGGCGAGCGCGTCATGCTGCTCGGCCCGTCCGGATGCGGAAAGTCGAGTTTGCTCAAGGTTATCGCGGGTTTCCAGAAGCCGGCTGCCGGCGAAGTCCGATCCAATGGTCGCAAGATCACCGAACCCGGCCCGGACCGCTTTGTCGTGTTCCAGGAATTCGACCAGTTGTTTCCTTGGAAGACCGTACTCGGCAACGTCGCCGATTGCATCCGGCTGACGCGAAAGTTGCCGCGCGCCGAAGCCGCGAGCCGCGCTGCGAAGATCCTCGAAATGGTCGGACTTGCCGGATATTTCGATTTTTACCCGCATACCCTGTCGGGTGGCATGAAACAGCGTGTCGCGATCGCACGCGCCTGGTCGGTCGATCCCGAAATTCTGCTGATGGACGAGCCGTTCGCGGCGCTCGATGCCCAGACGCGTGCGAGCTTGCAGGACGAAACGGTCAAGATCTGGCGAGGCGCGCGCCGCACTTTGATTTTCGTCACTCATTCAATCGACGAGGCGCTGTACCTCGGCGACAAGATCGTGGTGATGGGCCGTTCGCCCGGTCGCGTGCTCCGTGTCTTCGACAATCCATTTGCCGAGACGCGCGATCAGCCGGAAAGCGCCGAACTCCGGCATCAGATCCGGGCGCTGCTCGCCGGCAACCAGTCCACAGAGGAGGGGATGCAATGAAGATGCCCCGGTTCAACTGGCGCCGCATCGTCGTGATCATCGCCTTGCTTGTGTTCTGGGAAGCCGCGGTGAAAATTTCCGGGGTGTCGCCGATCATGGTGCCGCCGCTCGAAAGCGTTATCGCCTCGCTGATCGGCGGCATCCGGGATTTCACGCTCATCAGCAGTACATGGGCGACACTCAAGAATCTGCTGATCGCCATGGGCATCGGGCTGATCATCGCCGTCGCGCTCAACATGCTGGCGTTCGTATCGATCTGGGCGCGTGAAACGCTGCAGACCTTAGCTGCGGCGCTGAACCCGCTTCCGGCCATCGCCCTGCTGCCTGTCGCGTTCCTGTGGTTCGGGGCGGGCGATGCGTCGCTGCTGTTCGTACTGGTGAATTCGGTCGTCTGGGCGATGGCGCTGAATATCTTTACCGGCTTCTCGACCGTTCCGGTGACGCTGCGAAACGTGGGGCGGATCATGGGCCTGAAAGGAATGGCGCTGTTCCGGCACGTCTATGTGCCGGCCGCGTTGCCCTATATCTACACCGGCATCAAGATCAGCTGGGCGTTCGGCTGGCGCACGGTGATCGCGGCCGAGCTTGTGTTCGGTGCGACGGCTTCATCCAACGGCGGGCTCGGGTGGCGCATCTTCGTCAACCGATTCAACCTGGACAGCGAAGGCACGTTTGCAGGTCTGCTGACTATCGTCATCATCGGCCTTCTGATCGAGGCCTGCTTCCAGCAAGTCGAGCGCTGCACCATCCAGCGTTGGGGAATGGCGGACAGATAACGGAATTCGAGGGGAGAAAACGATGCGTAAATCTGCGATTACGATGCTGACGGCGCTCCTGACTGCCGCACTTGTTTCGACAGCAGCGATGGCCAAGGAGGAAGTCCGGGTTGCGGCCCAATTCGGTCTCGGTTACGCGCCATTGTTCGCCATGGCGAAGAAGCCTGAATTTTTGCAGAAATATGCGCCCGATGCCGAGATCAAATTCGTTCAGTTGACCGGCGGGGCAGCCGTGCGCGAAGCCTTGCTGTCCGACTCCGTCGATATCGGCGGGCTCGCCATGTTGCCTGTCATTCAGGCCTGGGCGAAGGGTGCCGATCTCAAGGTCGCGTTGGGCCTCTCGGACATGCCGATCCAGCTCATCACCTGGCGACCGGATCTCAAGTCCGTCAAGGACCTTACGCCAGACGACAAGGTCAATGTCATTTCGATCGGCTCGCCGCAAACGCTGGTCATGAAGATGGCGGCGATGAAATACTTTGGTTCGCCGACGGCGCTCGACAACAGGTTCGTCACCATGGCGCATCCCGACGCTGTTGCCGCTGTTATCGCCAAGCGCGGGATCGTCGCCGAGTTCGCGACGCCGCCCTACATCCGCATGTTGCTGAAGCATCCCGAGATGCACGCTATCCTGAGCAACAAGGATTTTGCGGAAGCGGACTTCATGCTGATCTGCGCGGCAGCTGGCAAACGCTTCGTCGAGGGCAAGCCGAAACTCTATGACGCGACCATCAAGGCCCTGAAGGACGTCATCGAATGGATGAACACCAAGCCTGAAGAAGCTGCGGCTTTCTTTGCGGCCAATCAGCCCGGCCATCTCTCGGCCGCCGACTGGCTGGCTGAGATGAAGCAGCCGGGCGTCCACTTCAGCCCGGCTCCCCGCGGTCTCGCCAACCTGTCGGCATTCATGGCCAAGATCGGCGTCACCAAGAAGGCGGGAACCTACGAAGAGTTGACCTGGCCTAATCTTCACGGTGCCGGTGGCAACTAGACCCCGGCCAAATTCCCTCGATCTTCCGGGAAGGCATCATCGTCAAACATGACCTAGGCTGATATCGTTCCTGATGGCGAGCAACTCGTGCCTTCGTTGCGCCGGGATTCCGGTGCTGGGTTGCCGTCATCAGTTTGAAGAACGAGGCTCATGTGAGCATTGCCGAAGTCTATGATGACGCGCCGGTCACACGGCCGCCGCTGGTGCCGCCAAGTCCGCCGCGCGCGTCGCCGGGCATGGGCGCGTTCGGCCGGATGGCGGCGATGCGCCGCAGCGCGATCGACACCTGGGGGCAGCCCGCCTACGAGGAAGAGATCATCAAGGGCCGCTTCCTCGGTCGCGCCAGCTTCATTCTCAACGCGCCGGACGCGATCCGCCATGTGCTGGTCGAGAACTACGAGAACTACACGCGCACGCCGGCCGGCATCCGCGTCCTGAAGCCGATGCTCGGCGAAGGGCTGCTGCTCGCGGAAGGCCGCGCCTGGAAGCATCAGCGCCGGACGCTGGCGCCGGCCTTCACGCCGCGCGCGGTGATGACACTGGTCCCTCACATGGTCTCCGCGATAGATGAGACAGTCACGCAGCTCCGGCAGCGCGTTACGGGGCCGGTCGATCTGCGCGAGGCGATGCAGCGCATGGCGTTGGAGATCGCGGGACGGACGATGTTCTCGTTCGAGATGGGAGATCTCGGCGCGCAGCTGCGCGGCTTCGTGATGGAGTATGGCGATCGCCTTGCCAATCCGAGTTTCTTCGATCTGCTGTTGCCGATGGGCTGGCCAAGCCCGCGGGATTTTGCGCGCGCGAGATTCCGCAAGAGCTGGACCCGCTTCATGGCGACGCTGATTGCCGCGCGGCGCGGGGCCGGCAAGGCTGAAGGTGCTCCGCCGCGCGACCTGTTCGATCTGATGGTTGCGGCCCGCGATCCCGAAACCGGCGACGCGTTCTCCGATGCACAACTCGGCGATCAGGTCGCAACCATGATTCTCGCCGGCCATGAAACCACGGCGACCGCGTTGTTTTGGTCGCTGTACCTGCTGGCGCTCGATCCGGCGACGCAGGACAAAATGGCGGCCGAAGCGAGGACAGCGGGCGCAGACGGGGCACAGGATGTTGAACGGCTGAAATTCACTCGCGCGGTGGTCGACGAAACCATGCGTCTTTATCCGCCGGCCTTCCTGATCGCGCGGGCCGCCGCCGGTCCCGACACGATTGCCGGCATGGCCGTGAAGCCCGCGGACGTGATCCTGATCGCACCGTGGCTGCTGCATCGGCACGAAAAGCTGTGGGATGAGCCGAACGCGTTCAAGCCGGCCCGCTTCATGCCGGGTGCGCCGCCACCCGACCGTTTTGCCTATCTGCCATTCGGAGTCGGACCGCGCGTCTGTATCGGCGCGCATTTCGCGCTGGTGGAGGCCACACTGGCGCTGGCCCGGCTCGTCGGCGCGTTCAAGATCGAGTTGCTGGAGACGCAAGCTGTCCTGCCGGTCGGCGTGGTGACGACCCAGCCGGACCGTTCGCCGATGTTCAGGATCGTACCGCGCTAGGGCCGTACCGATCACAGAATCCATGAGCTGCCGTGACTTGCGTGCGGGATGCGCGTGACTAAATGTGGCTGTGTTGCGGGTAGGATCGCGGCCCGCTAAGATTGTAATCTCAATGCGCGTTTTTCTTGGATTCTGGTCATGAATGAAACGCGTGCCCTGTTCTCGGTTCTCCGCCAGACCGCCGATCCGCCGGTGGTCGATGCGATCGAGCATCTGATCGAAAAAGGCGACGACCGCGAGCTCAACCGCATCAACCTGCTGGACTTCTCGGCGCATCGCGGCCTCGACGAGGAGAGGGTGATCGCCGGCTTCCTTCACGCCTCGCGTCTCGGGCTATTCGATATCGGCTGGAACGTGCTTTGCCCCGGCTGCAGCGGTGTCCTTGATACGCACACCTCGCTGAAGTCGCTTCGTCACGACGACTACAATTGTGCGCTGTGCGCGGCGGGTTACGAGGCATCGGTCGACGAGATGGTCGAAGTTGCGTTCACCGTCAGTCCGCGGGTGCGGAAGATCGCGGCGCACGATCCTGACACGTTGCCTCAGTGGGACTACGCGCGGCAGATCTTCTGGAGTTCCGGAATCGAGTTCAACGATGCCGCCTTCTCGCGGCTGGTCGAGGAAGCGACGCTGGAAGCGATCGAGTTGCCGCCGGGCGAAAAGGCGTTGCTGTCTTTGCAACTGCCAAACCAGTTCATCATTGTGTTCGAGCCGGTGACGCATTCGGCCCAATTCCTTGATGTGCAGGGTGAGCCGACGACGGAGCGGCAGCATCTGTCTGTCGTGTTCAACAAACTGCATGCGCCGACCGGAACGATGACGATGCGACCGGGGCCGCTACGGTTGTCGCTCGACAATCAGAGTGATCGCAGGGTGCTGCCGTCGGTCTGGGTTGCGGGCGACGCCCTGCACGATCTGCTCGGCAAGCGGAAGCCGATCCTGACCGCCAAGCGGATGCTGGCCAACCAGACGTTTCGCGATGTCTACAAGGCCGATAATCTCAACGTCGACCAGCGTCTGAAGATCACGTCGCTGACCTTCCTGTTCACTGATCTCAAGGGATCGACTGCGCTTTACGAACGTGTAGGCGATCTCGCTGCGTTCGATCTGGTCCGGGCGCATTTCCAGGCCTTGCTGGAAATCATCTCTGCGGAGAAAGGCGCGGTGGTGAAAACCATCGGCGATGCCGTGATGGCGACTTTCGTCTCGCCGGCACAGGCAGTGGCTGCCGGATTGCGGATGCGGGATGCCATGGACAAGCTCAATGACGCGCGTGGCAGCCAGGATCTGGTGCTGAAGGTCGGTGTTCATGAGGGACCGTGCCTCGCCGTAATGCTCAACGAGCGGCAGGATTATTTCGGGCAGACCGTCAATATCGCTGCGCGGGTGCAGGGACTGGCGACATCGCAGGCGATGTATGTCACTGGTCCGGTGCTCGATGCGCCGGAGGTCGCCGATATTCTGCAAAATGCTGCGATCATGCCGGTTCAGAGAGAGGCCGCGCTGCGCGGGATCGCCGACAAGGTCGTGGTCTACGAGATTCCCTGAACTGTCCGCTTCATCTTGCCGAAGTATAATCCGCGCATGGAACCCGCGCCGATTGCGCGCGTTTCATTTTCATCCCATATAGACGGATGGAACGTCGTCACGCATGACGGAACGTAACGTGGATACTGGCAGACGGATTGTTGATGCTCGATAAATTGCGCCATTTCATTTCCGAAGTTGTTTCACCCGCCGCGCAGGAAAATCAGTCATTTGATGAAACCGGCTACAAGCTCGCCGCGACGGCACTGTTTGTTCATGTCATTTCGCTCGATGGCGAACCGTCGGATACCGAAAAGCGCAAGCTGCACGACCTGATCGAAACCCGCTTCGGGCTGGATCCCGGCACCGCGGACAAGCTGATCGCGTCCGCAACGCAGGTCGAAGGCGAGGCTGTCGATCTCTATCATTTCACCAGCGTGATCATGCGGTCGCTGAACGATGAAGGCCGCCTGCGCATCGTGGAGATGATGTGGGAACTGGTTTACGCCGACGGGCGCGTCAGTGAATTCGAGGAAAACGTGGTGTGGCGG
>JBQCIZ010000064.1:0-16619 GCA_051953235.1 Nitrobacter sp.
CATCATCAGCGCGCGGCCGATCGCAAGCATCTGCTGCTCGCCGCCGCTGAGGGTCTGCGCCAACTGTCCCTGACGTTCCTTCAGGATCGGGAACAACTCGAACAGCCAGTTGATCTGCTTGTCCTTCTCCGCAGGCGGCAAATGATCGCCGCCGAGGTCGAGATTTTCCCGCACGGTCATCTCGCCGAACAGTTCGCGCGTTTCCGGGCACTGCACGAGGCCGGTACGAGCGATCTTGGCCGGGCTGATTCCGCGTAGCTTCTCGCCGTCGCGGATGATTTCGCCGGTGTAGGGCAGGAAGCCGGAGATGGCGTTGAACAGCGTGGTCTTACCGGCGCCGTTGAGCCCGACGACGGAGACGAACTCGCCCTGATGGACGTGGATCGAGACGTTTTCCAGCGCCTGTGCCTTGCCGTAGTGCACGCTGACGTTCTCGACCTGCAGCAGCGGGATCTTGTCCTTGAAGCTGGTCTCGGGCCGGGCGGAGGTTTCCAGCGTGCCGCCGAGATAGACGCGCCGCACGGTCTCGTTGCGCATCACGTCCTCGGCCTTGCCGGTGACGATCTCCTCGCCGAGATACATGGCGAGCACGCGGTCGACCAGCGCCGCGACGCTCTTTACGTTGTGATCGACCAGCATCACCGCGCGGCCTTCGTCGCGGAAGCTGCGGATGAGCTCGGAGAAGGTTCCGACCTCGGCCAGCGACAGGCCCGCGACGGGTTCGTCGACCAGACCCACCTGGGGATCGCGCGCGATCGCCTTGGCGAGTTCGAGCCGGCGCAGATCGGCGAACGGCAGGGTAGGCGGATGGCGGTCCATCACCGCACCGAGACCGACGCGTTCGGCGATCTGTCTGGCGCGGTCGAGAAGCGCCTTGTCGGGGAACAGCATGAAGAGGCTGTCCGGTAGCAGCGCCACCATGATGTTCTCAAGCACCGTCTGCCGGTTCAGCGGCCGCGAGTGCTGGAACACCATGCCAAAGCCCTTGCGGGCGATCTTGTGGGACGGCAGCCCCGCCAGATTTTCGCCTTCGAGGCGGACCTCGCCGGCGGTCGGCCGCTCGATTCCCATGACGCTTTTCATGGCGGTCGATTTGCCGGAGCCGTTCGGTCCGATCAGGCCAAAGATTTCGCCCGGACTCAGATCGAAGTTGAGGTTCTTGACGGCCGTGAGACCGCCGAAGCGTTTGGTCAGTCCGCGGACCTCAAGGATGGGCGCGCTGGTCGATGTCATTGCCGCGCCTCCCGCGACAGGGCTGCTCCGAGGAAGCCTCCGGGGAAGAACAGGACGACGAGCAGCGCCACCGCCGAAACGATGAACGTCGCCAGTTCGCCCGTCGGCCGCAGGAATTCGCCGGCCACGATCAGGAAGATCGCGCCGAGCGCTGCGCCGAGCACCGTGCGCCGCCCGCCGAGCACGGCGGCGACGATGACGTTCACACCGACCGCGATGTCGACCACGGTGCCGACCGAGGCGGTGCCGAAATAGAACACCAGCAAGGCGCCGGACAGCCCGGAGAAGAAGGCGCTGACCACGAAGGCCGCGAGCTTGTGCTTGACGATATTGAAGCCCAGCGCGCCGGCCTGCACCGCATCCTGGCCGCTGGCCTGCAGCACCAGGCCGACAGGCGATTGCGATAGTCCGTAGAGAATGGCGGCGCTGATACTCATGAATGCCAGCGCGATCCAGTAGTTCGCGTGAGCGTCGATGGTGATGACGTCGGGAATGGTCAGGCCGATCTCGCCGCCCGTCAGATCGGCGAAGACCACGACGAAGTTCTGCAGCATCAAGACCGCGACCAGCGTCGTGAGGCCGAAGTAGGGGCCGCGCACTCGCAAGGCCGGAAGCGCCAGTACGAAACCGGCGACGACCGCTGCAGCGGCGCCGAGGACGATGCAGAGATAGGGCGACAGGCCGAACTGGGCGTTGACGATGCCGGCCGTATAGGCGCCGACGCCGATCAGGAAGGTCGGTCCGAAATTGACCTCGCCGGCGAAGCCGAACAGCAGATCCCAGGCCATGGCGAACACGCCGAAATAGTAGGCGACGGTCAGAAGGCCGAGCACGTAGCCGGAGACGTACCACGGCAGCGTCGCGGCGACCACGACGACGACGAGCGATATGAAAAACAATCGCGATGTGAAGAACGAACCCATGATCAGCGCCTCCCCAGCAGGCCCTGGGGCCGGATGTACATCACCACGACAAGCAACAGCAGCGCCGGAATGGTGCGGTAGGCGGGGTTGACCAGATAGGCTGTGACGGTTTCGAGATAGCCGACCACAATGGCGGCGATCAGCGATCCGGAGACGCTGCCGAGGCCGCCGAGCACGACGATCGAGAACGCGCTCGCGGTCAGCGGGCCGACGCTATACGAACTGACGCCGAGGAACATGCCGAGCAGGACGCCGGCAAGCCCGGCGAGCACACCGTAGATTGCCCAGACCACGATATAGACGTTGTTGAGTTCATGGCCGAGCAGGGTGACGCCGCGCGGGTTCATCGATGCAGCAAGCACCACCTTGCCGGTCCGGGTCCGGTTCACCAGCAGCCAAAGCAGCGCGATGACGACGCAGCACACAACCGCGGTGAAGATCTCGTTCTGCGGGGTGCGCACGCCCATGATGTTGACGACGCCTTCAATGATCGGAAGCACGGTCTTGGCGTTGTTGGTGAAGAAGTAGGCGATCAGCTCCTGGATCATGATTCCCCAGAGCAGCGTGCCGGTGAGGACGAAGATTTCCTTTTCCTCATTCGGAATGCGCCGCGACTTCTGGATCGGCTGCACCACCACGAAGTAAGTCGCGAAGGACATGATCAGCGCGACGAAAATTCCGATCAGCGCGCCGGTATAGCTGTCGGTATTCAGCACGCTGGCCGCGGCCCACGCGGCAACCGCCGCTGCCACCATGATGGCGCCGTGGGACAGGTTCAGCACGCCGGACACACCGAAGATCAGTGTGAAGCCCATGGCGCCCAGCGCGTACAGCGCGCTGATGGCAAAGCCGTCGATGAGAATCTGAAAAGCAAGCATTGATGATGACCGCGGCGGCTACCGCCCCCTCGTTTAGAGCCGTCGATATGAAAATGCTCCCGGGTCGCCCCGGGAGCATTGCGACATCATTTTACTTGGAGGTCAACTTGATGAAGCTTGGGAACTTCAACTGTCCCTTGGCCACTTCCTTCGGCCAGACCGGAACCTGCTTGCCGTCCTGCCACTGCAGCATGGCGCCGGTGATCAGGCCCTTGCCGTACTTCAGGCCGTGGGTGAACTCGTCGCTTTTGCCGTAAAACTGGATGCGGCCGATGGTTCCTTCCCAGTCGGTTTTCTCAAGCGCTGCGACCATCTTGTCGGAGTCGGTTGAACCGGCGCGCTTGATGGCGTCGGCGAGATAGTAGACCTCGTCATAAGCGGTGTAGCCGCAGTAGGACGGGAAGTTGCCATACTTTTTCTTGAAGGCGTTGGCGAAGGGCAGCGACTTCGGCGTGATCGCAAGGTCAGGTCCTGACACGCCCTGATACAGTATGCCCTCGGCGGCATTGTTGGTGTCCTTGCCGAAAGTTTCGTTGGTCGCCTGCGAGCTGATGCCGAACATCGGGATCGGCACCTGCTGGTTCTTCCACTGAACGGTCGGCTGCACGCCGACGTGGGAGATGCCAGTGATGATCACGTCGGGCTTGGCAGCCTCGATCTTGTTGAAGATCGGCGTGAAGTCGGTGGTGTCAGGCGAGAAACGGATGTGATCGAGCACCTTGAGGCCGATCTTCGGCAGACACTCCTGATAGCCGATATCGAGCGGCTTGGTCCAGGCTGCGTCCTCGCTCATGATGACCGCGGTCTTCATGTGCTTGCCGTCGACCAGAAGATCCTTTGCGGCGTCGCAGACCGACAGGGCGAGCGATGCGGACGTCAGGTAGCCGTGGAAGGTATACTTGTTCTTGTCGTAATCCTTGTGGACAGCCTTGGTGATTTCATTGCTGGCAGCGCCTGGCGTCACCATCACGGTCTTCAGCCGCGCAGCCCACGGTTCGAGCGCGAGCACGACCTCGCTGATGTAGCTCGCGATGACCGCGTTGACCTTGTCTTCGTTCACCGCGCGCTGGAATGCGCGAACGGAGTCGGCCGACGAGGAGTGGTTGTCGTACGTGATGATTTCGATCTTGCGTCCATCGACGCCGCCCTTGGCGTTGATCTCGTCGGCGGCGAGTTGGGCCGCTTGCGGCATCGACGCACCGGCGATGGCCTGAGCCTCGGCGATGACGGCGATCTTGATCGGATCGGCGGCGTGCGCCGGTCCGGCGTTCAATCCGAGAACGACCGCTCCCGCAAGAGCGATCAACGATGCTGAACCGTGTAAGAATGTTTTGAGTGTCATGATTGTTGCCTCTACCTTTTACCGTTGCGACGGGTGACGGCACCCGATCTTGTTATTTTGCCCTTGGATTGATTGTATCGCGGCTGACAGGCGCGGCAAGCGCAGCCAGCGCAACGTCTTGAAGGGGGCATACTGTTAGGCTGTGAGTCACGCGGAGGTCAACATTGCACTGCAGCGTTGCGCGGCAGCCGACTTTAGTTCAATGCACTCCGATGAGAATTTGAGCAGCTCGCCGCACGAGCGTTCAGATTGAGAGCGGGTCGCAAGTGGTCACTTCAAAATCCGGGGAACCAACGTGAGCAGTGGAAAGAAACAATATCGGATCGCGGTCATTCCGGGCGACGGCATCGGCAAGGAGGTGGTCCCCGAAGGGCTTCGGGTTATGGAAGCCGCTGCCAAAAAGCATGGCGTCAACCTCAAGCTGGATCACTTCGATTTCGCGTGCTGGGATTACTACGCCAAGCACGGCCAGATGATGCCGGATGATTGGAAGGATCAAATTGGATCACACGATGCGATCTTCTTCGGCGCGGTTGGCTGGCCCGAGAAAATTCCGGATCACATCTCGTTGTGGGGATCGCTGATCAAATTTCGCCGCGAGTTCGATCAGTACGTCAATCTTCGTCCGGTGCGGCTGATGCCCGGCGTGCCCAGCCCGCTCGCGAACCGCAAGCCGGGGGATATCGATTTCTGGGTGGTGCGCGAAAACACCGAAGGTGAATATTCCTCGGTCGGCGGCCGCATGTTTCCGGATACCGATCGCGAATTCGTTACGCAACAGACCGTGATGACCCGCGTCGGCGTCGATCGCATTCTGAAGTTCGCGTTCGATCTCGCGCAATCGCGGCCGAAAAAGCACCTGACCTCGGCGACAAAGTCGAACGGCATCTCGATCACGATGCCGTACTGGGACGAGCGGGTGGAGGCGATGGCCAAAAACTATCCCAAGGTCAAATGGGATAAGTATCATATTGATATTCTTACCGCGCTCTTCGTGCTGCATCCGGACCGCTTCGATGTCGTCGTCGGTTCGAACCTGTTTGGCGACATCCTGTCGGATCTCGGTCCGGCCTGCACCGGCACGATCGGCATTGCTCCCGGCGGCAATATCAATCCGGAACGCAAGTATCCGTCGGTATTCGAACCGGTGCACGGATCGGCGCCGGACATCGCAGGACAGGGCATCGCGAACCCGATCGGGCAGATCTGGTCGGGCGCAATGATGCTGGAGCACCTTGGCGAAAAGAACGCTGCGGCGGCGATCGTCAGCGCCATCGAGCGCACGCTCGCGGAACGCACGCTGCGAACGCGCGATCTCGGCGGCAATGCCGACACAGTCGCGTGCGGCAAGGCGGTCGCGGAGATGGTGGAGTAGGAAGCGAAAAATTACGCGAGACGTGCCGTCATGGCCGGATTTATTCCGGCCACCCACGCCTTGCTTGCGGCTCAATGAAAACGTGGATGCCTGGGACAAGCCCGGGCATGACGGAAAGATTGCCGTTCGCTGCGCTTACTTCCCGGCTGCAATTCTCCGGCAGTGCTCCCACGCCGCGTGGATCAGATTCTCGTTCGCTTCCGGCGTGCGAAACGCCGAGTGTGCCGAGAGCGTGACGTTCGGCAGTCTGGTCAGTTCGTGATCGACGGGCAGCGGTTCGGTATTGAAGACATCAAGACCGGCGTGGCGAATGTGGCCGGACTTCAGCGCCGCGATCATCGCGGCCTCGTCGACCAGCGCGCCGCGTGCCGTATTGATGAAAATCACGCCGGGCTTCATGGCGGCGATGCGGTTAGCATTGAGAAAGCCACGCGTCTCGTCGTTGAGCAGGAGATGAAGCGATATCACGTCGCTGTCGGCCAGCAGTTTTTCCAGTGTGACGAACTCGACGCCATCGTCCTGCTTTGGCGTCCTGTTCCAGGCGATCACCCGCATACCGCTACCGCGCGCGATACGTGCGACCTCAGCCGCAATGCCGCCATAGCCGATCAGGCCGAGCGTCTTGCCGGTCAGTTGCATGCCGTCTTCGCGCAGCCAGTTGCCGGCGCGCATGCCGCGGTCCATGGCGGCGAGGCCGCGCGCCGCCGCCCACATCAGTGCGATCGCGCATTCGGCGACGGCGGTATCGCCATAGCCCTTGATGGTGTGGACGGCGATGCCGAGTTCGGCGAGTTCTTCCGGGTTCATGTAGCTGCGTGCGCCGGTGCCGAGGAACACGACGTGTTTCAGGCCTTTACACTGGCGGGCAATGTCGGCCGGTAGCGTAGTGTGATCGACGATCACGATCTCCGCACCATCGAGCGCGGCGGGAATCTCGGCTGGCGTGATGTCGGCATTGCGGTTGACGCGCACTGGCGGGTCGCCGTCGCGCGTCTGCCGCTCGAAGATATCTCCGAGCGAGCCGTTGGCATCGATGAACACGCCGCGCATGGACAACTCCAATTTCGGGGACGTCAGCCGGCGATGCCGGCGAGCGACAGCACGGTGTGCAGCAGCACGTTGGCGCCAGCGCCGCAGTCGGCCTGGGTGGCGTCTTCCAGTTCGTTGTGGCTGATGCCGTCCTTGCAGGGTACGAAGATCATTGCCGCGGGCACGACGGTTGCGAGATTGCAGGCGTCATGTCCCGCGCCGGAGGTGATGCGCCGGTTGGAGTAGCCGAGCGACTTCGCCGCGCTTTCCACCGCGCCGACCAGCTTGTCGTTGAAGATGGTCGGCGGTTTGCGCCAGATCGCCTCGACCGAAATGTCCACGCGGCGGCGCGCCGCGATCTCTGCGCAGGCTGCGCGCAAATCCCGGTCGATGGCATCGAGAGTGGCGGCATCGGGACTGCGGATATCCATCGTGAAGGCGATTTCGCCGGGGATCACGTTGCGTGAGGGATTTGCGATCACGGCCTCGCCGAGGGTGCCGACTGCGTTCGGACCATGTGCCTTCGCGATCCGCTCGACGCTGAGCGCGACTTCGGCCAGCGCGCCCATCGCATCGCGGCGCAGCGGCATCGGCGTCGTGCCGGCGTGACTTTCAAAGCCCACGATCTTGCCGTCGTACCAGGTAATGCCCTGACCGCGATCGACCACGCCGATCACCTTGTTCTCGGCCTCCAGCAGCGGCCCCTGTTCGATGTGCAGTTCGACGAAGGCGCCGAGTTTCTGCGCGCCGACCGCCTCGCTGCCGCGATAGCCGATTCCGTCGAGCGCCTCGCCGACGCTGACGCCCGCGATATCGGTGCGCGCAAGAATGTTCTCGGTGGTGTATTCGCCGGCATAGGCCGCGGACGCCATGGTGGCCGGCGCGAAGCGCGAGCCTTCCTCGTTGGTCCAGTTGACGATGCAGATCGGCGCATCGGTCTCGATGCCGGCATCGTTGAGGGTCCGGACCACCTCCAGCGCAGCCAGCGTGCCCAGTACGCCATCATACTTGCCGCCGGTCGGCTGGGTATCGAGGTGGGAGCCGAGGCCGACCGGAAGTTTCGACATGTCGCGGCCCTTGCGCAGGCCGAACATGGTGCCGAGCGCATCGACGCGCACCTCGAGACCGGCGGCTTCGCACGCCTTGCGGAACCAGTCGCGGACCTGCTTGTCTTCCGGTCCCAGCGTCAAACGTCGCACGCCGCCTTTGGGCGTTGCGCCGAATTTCGCGGTTTCGTGGATCGTATCCCAGAGCCGGACACTATCGATCTGAAGGTTCGATGCGGTCTTTGCCATGCAGCTTGTCCGTTCTTCTGTGCGCCGTTTTGCCGAAAGACGGCTCCGTTCTTGACCCGCGGCGGGCGAGGCGTCAACCGGCGCGTTTTCGCGGTGAGGGTTTTGACGTTGCCTTCGCCTTCGCCTTGGCAACCGGAAGGGGTACGACGTCCGACGGCGAGGCTTGCGTCAGTTGTCCGCTCTGCGCGAGCTTGACGGCGAGATCGGCCACCAGTTCGACCGCAACCGTGTCGGGCGAAGCGAGCCAGCTCGCGGAGAAGGTCAGTGGCGGCAGTTCGATGTCGGTCGACAGCATCTGCAGGCGGCCGTCGGCCATTTCGCCTTCGACGATCGCGCTCGGGATCACGGCGATGCCGAGTCCTTCGGTCGCCATATGGATGACGGTGGCAAGCGAGGCGCTGGCATGCAGGCGGATCGGTGGCAGGTCGGGCCGGTTGAACAGCGACCGCACCAGTTCGTAAGGCTGTGTCTTCCGCGGAAAGGTGATGATCGGAAACCGTGCGAGATCCTGGATCGTCAGCGTCTCCGTGCCGAGTCCGAGGGCAGGGCTTGCGACGAAGCCGATCGGATAGCCGCACAGCACCCGGTTGCGGACCGTGGAAATCGACAGCGGTCCCATCAAAAACGCGAGCTCGATTTCCTGCGCAAGCAAGCGCGCCCGCAGGTTGGAGGTGATGTCGACCTCGATCTCCAGCGACAGGTTAGGATAGGTCTGATTGACGCTCTTGATGAGCTTCGGCAGCCAGGTGTGCACGATGGTTTCGGCGACGCCGAGGCGCAGGACGCCGCGCGTCGCCGAGCGATCGCTGACCGCCGCTACCATTTCGGATCGCAGCCCGATCAGCTTCTCGGCATAGACCAGCATCTGCCGCCCGCTCGGCGTCGGCGAAGCCATGCGGCGATCACGCTGCAAGAGCCGCACGCCCATTTCGCGCTCGAGCTGCGCGATGCGCTGGGAAATCGCCGGCTGCGTCGTGTTGAGCTTCTGTGCCGCGCCCCGGAAGCTGCCGAGATTGACGACCCAGAGGAAGGTTTCGATGGCCTTGAAATCGGTCATGGGGCAGGTTCCCGGAACGATAAAATGGATTTATCGATTTTGATTAAAAACAACGATTAGACATTATGCTAGACCTGTGTGCCCAATGCTGTCGAGGAAAATGGAAACAGGGTGGGGACGATGAACAGCATCGCGCGGGCTGAGCGGATGCCCGATGCCGCGGCGATTTCGGAATCTCCGAGCGCTGCCGCGCGCCGTGCTTGCCGCAACGGCATGGCCTCGACGACCGCGGGCGTCGCAAACGGCTACGTGCAGGGCAACCTCGCGATCCTGCCGGAGAAGCTCGCCTCCGCCTTTCACCGTTTCTGTCAGCTCAATCCAAAGCCGTGCCCGATTATCGGCATGTCCGATGTCGGCGATCCCCGCATCCCCGCGCTCGGGCTCGATCTCGATATCCGCACCGACATCCCGCGCTATCGCGTGTGGAAGGGCGGCGAGTTGGTCGAGGAGCCGACCGACATCATGGCGCACTGGCGCGACGATCTCGTGGCCTTCGTGATCGGCTGCTCGTTCTCGTTCGAGGAGGCGTTGCTCGCTGACGACATTCCGATCCGCCATATCGAGCAGGGTGTGCGCGTGCCGATGTATCGCACCAACATTGCCTGCGCGTCCGCGGGACCGTTCGCGGGGCCAATGGTGGTTTCGATGCGGCCGCTGAAGCCGGCGGACGCCATCCGCGCCGTGCAGATCACCTCGCGCTTTCCGTCGGTGCATGGCGCGCCGGTTCATCTCGGATTGCCGCAATCGATCGGCATCGCCGATATCGCAAAACCCGACTACGGCGATCCGGTGCCGATCAAGGCCGACGAAATTCCTGTATTCTGGGCTTGTGGCGTGACACCGCAAGCGGTGATTGCCGCAGCGAAGGTTCCATTCGCGATCACGCATGCGCCGGGATTGATGCTCGTGACCGACCTCAAGAATAAGCAGCTTGCCGTTCTTTAGGGCTTTACGCCACTTCACGTTACCCTCAACGATCAACCGTCGATAGCAGAGGACAACACCATGACGATTTCCCGCCGAACCGTATTGTTGGGAGCAACCGCTTCCGCCGCGTTGTTGCCGATTGCAGCGCGTGCCGACACGAAGGAGGTGGTGATCGGCGTGCTGTATCCGCTCTCCGGATCGAGCGCGCAGATCGGTGTCGACGCCAAGCACGCTTTTGAAACGGCGCAGGATATCATCAACAACAAATACGACTTCGATCTGCCGCTGGCGCGCGATACCGGACTCCCCGGCCTTGGCGGCGCAAAGATCCGTCTCGTGTTCGCCGACCATCAGGCCGATCCGCAAAAGGGCCGCGCCGAGGCCGAGCGTCTCATCACTCAGGAGAAGGTCTGCGCCATCGTCGGCACCTACCAGAGTGCGGTGGCGGTCACCGTCAGCCAGGTCTGCGAGCGCTACCAGATTCCTTTCATCTCCGCCGACAACTCGTCGCCGAGCCTGCATCGTCGCGGCCTGAAGTTCTATTTCCGCGCCGCGCCCCATGACGAGATGTTCTCGAAGGCGATGTTCGACTTCTTCGATGCGCTGAAGAAGAAGGGACAGAAGATCGAGACGCTGGCGCTGTTCCACGAAGACACGATCTTCGGCACCGATTCCGCCAATGCCCAACTCGCGCTTGCCAAGGAACGCGGCTACAAGGTGGTTGCCGACATCAAGTATCGTGCCAACTCGCCGTCGCTCACCGCTGAGGTGCAGCAGCTCAAGGCGGCCAACGCCGATGTGCTGATGCCTTCGAGCTACACCACCGATGCGATCCTGCTGGTCAAGACCATGGCCGAGCTCGGCTACAAGCCGAAAAATATCGTCGCGCAAGACGCCGGCTTCTCGGAGAAGGCACTCTATGACGCGGTAGGAGACAAGCTCGAAGGCGTGATCTCGCGCGGCAGCTTCTCGCTCGATCTGGCGCAGAAGCGACCGATGGTCGGCAAGATCAACGAGATGTACAAGAAGAATTCGGGCAAGGACTTCAACGATTACTCGTCGCGCCAGTTCATGGGCTTGATCGTGATCGCCGAGGCGATCAACCGCGCCAAGTCCACCGACGGCGACAAGATCCGTCAGGCCCTGGTCGCAACGAACATTCCTGGCGATCACACCATCATGCCGTGGAAGGACATCAAGTTCGATGCGCAGGGTCAGAACGACGACGCCGACCCGGTACTACTGCAATACGTCGGCAAGAAATTCGTGACCATTGCCCCGCCGCAGGCGGCGGTGGCCGAAGCCATCTGGCCGATGAAGTAAGTGAGGTCATTGCGTCATCCCCACGCAACGGCTTCGCCGTTGTCGCTGGAGGGGCGAGCCGCGCTTGCGGCGAGCTTCGAAGGATGCGCGAGATCTTGTTGTTGTCATCCTTCGAGGCGCGCGATCGGCTTATGCGGTCCGCATGATCGGTTTTTGCCGCGCGCGCACCTCGGGATGACGTCTTCCGTTGCGGAGCAACGTCTGTGACAGCCGAAACTATTATCCAAAGCCTGGCGAGCGGCCTTCTGATGGGCCTGCTCTACGGCCTGATTGCCGTTGGGCTTTCCCTCATTTTCGGCCTGATGAACATCGTCAACTTCGCCCATGGCGAATTTCTGATGTTGGCGATGTACGGAGCTTTCTTCCTCTTTGCCTTTTTCGCCATCGACCCGCTGCTCGCGATGCCGTTTGTGGCTGCCGGCATGTTTGTGTTCGGAGCGGCAATCTATCTCCTGGTTGTGCGGTTCGCGATGCGGGCCAAAACCAACGTCGGCATGGTGCAGATATTCGCCACCTTCGGCCTCGCCATCGTGCTCCGCGGCCTGGCGCAGTATTTTTTCACGCCGGACTATCGCAGCATCCAGCACTCCATACTCGGCGGCAAAACCATCTCGATCGGTGGCATCTTCCTGCCGGTGCCGCAATTGGTCGGTGCGGGACTGGCCATCGTCGCGTTTGGGGCTCTGTACTTCTTCATCAAACGGACCGATTTCGGCCGGGCGCTTGAGGCGACGCGCGAGGATGCCGGCGCGGTGGCGCTGGTCGGCATCGACCAGAATCGTGTGTTCGCACTGGGTTGGGGTCTCGGCTCGGCGCTGGTCGGGCTCGCTGGCGGGATCATGGCGACCTTCTTCTACATCTATCCCGATGTCGGCGCGTCGTTTGCCCTGATCGCCTACGTGGTGGTCGCGCTCGGCGGCTTCGGCAGCGTGTTCGGTGCCTTTGCCGGCGGCATCCTGGTCGGACTGGTCGAGGCAATGACGGCGCTGATGCTGCCGCCGTCCCTCAAGGCCGTCGGCATCTATGCGGTGTACCTTCTCGTGGTCTTCATTCGCCCGCGCGGGCTGTTCGGATCGATCTGATGCACGACGTCACCCATGCCATTCGCCGCCGCCGCGACCTGATCGTCGCCGCTGTCCTCGTCGCGCTCGCGGCCTGTGTGCCGCTGTTCGTGAAGGACGTCTACGTCCAGAACATCATGGTGCTGACCTTGATGTATGCCGGCCTGTCGCAGAGCTGGAATATTCTCGGCGGCTATTGCGGCCAGATATCGCTCGGGCATGCGCTCTACTTCGGCCTTGGCGCCTATGTGACGGCGATCCTGCTCACCAAGTTCGGCGTTCTGCCGTGGTTTGGAATGCTGGCCGGCGGCTTGATCTCGGCGCTGATTGCGCTGGCGCTCGGCTATCCGACCTTCCGGCTCGGTGGGCACTACTTTGCCATTGCGACCATCGTGATCGCCGAAATCGCTTACCTGCTGTTCCTCAATTGGGATTGGGCGGGTGCGGCGCTGGGCATCGACATGATGGTGCGCGAGGACAGCTGGCTGAAGTTTCAATTCCTTCGCAGCAAGTTGCCATATTTCTATTTCGCGCTGTTCTTTGCTCTCGCTGCGTGGCTGGTGACCTGGTGGCTGGAGAATTCGAAGTGGGGCTACTGGTGGCGCGCGGTGAAGGACAATCCCGACGCTGCGGAGAGCCTCGGCGTTGTGGTGTTCAAATCGAAAATGGGTGCGGGTGCGATCTCGGCCTTTCTGACCGCGGTCGGCGGCGCATTCTATGCGATGTTCGTCTCCTACATCGATCCAGACGCGGTGATGAGCTTCCAGTTCTCGCTGCTGATCGCGCTGCCGGCAGTGGTCGGGGGCATCGGAACGCTGTGGGGGCCGGTGCTCGGCGCCGCGATCCTGATTCCCCTGACCGAATTGACGCGATCGTTCATTGGGGGTTCGGGCCGCGGGGTCGATCTGATTGTCTACGGCGGCCTTATCATGATGATTTCGTTGACGCGGCCCGACGGATTGCTCGGACTGTTTTCGCGCAGGAAGAAGGAGGCAGCGCGATGACGGCCCTGCTGGAAACGCGCGGCGTCTGGCAACGCTTTGGCGGCCTGATCGCCAACAGCGACGTATCGATTTCGGTTGGACGCGGCGAGATCGTCGGCTTGATCGGCCCCAATGGCGCCGGCAAATCCACGCTCTTCAATCTGATCGCAGGTGTGCGCCCGCCGACACAAGGCACGATCTGGCTCGACGGTGAGGATGTGACTGCGACACCCGCCACCGAGCGCTGCCAGCGCGGCATCGCGCGCACCTTTCAGGTGGTCAAGAGTTTCGAGACCATGACGGTCATCGACAACGTCATTGTCGGCGCACTGGTTCGCACCACGGACATGCGCGCGGCGCGGCGCAAGGCATTCGAGGTGCTGGAGTTCACGGGCCTCGCGGCGCGCGCCGACGTGATGGCGTCTGAACTCATACCGTCCGAGAAGCGGCGGCTCGAAGTGGCGCGCGCGCTCGCCACCGAACCGAAGCTGTTGCTGCTCGACGAAGTGCTGACCGGCCTGACTCCGCTCGAAGCGCAAACCGGCGTCGAGCTAGTGCGCCGCGTCCGCGACACCGGCGTCACCGTGCTGATGGTCGAGCACGTCATGGAGATCGTGATGCCGCTGGTCGATCGCGCGATCGTGCTCGACCTCGGCAAGGTGCTGGTTGAAGGCAAGCCCGCGGATGTCGTCCGCGATCCGAAGGTCATTGCTGCTTATCTCGGGGATCGTCATGCTGTCGGTTCGTGACGTCACTACGGCCTATGAGGGGCTTGTCGCGATCTCCGGCGTCTCGATCGACGTCGCGAAAGGAGAGGTGGTCTGTGTCGCGGGAGCCAATGGCGCCGGTAAATCGACCTTGCTGAAGACCATCGCAGGAGCCGAACGGCCGCGCACCGGCAGCGTGATCTTCGACGGCGAGCGTATCGATGGCTTGGCGCAGCATCTCATCACCGCGCGCGGCATCGCCTACGTGCCGGAGAATCGGCGGCTGTTTCCGAGTCTCACGGTGGACGACAATTTGCGGCTCGGCAGCTATCTCTATCGCGGCAAGGCGGATCGCGACGAGCCGCTGTCGCTGGTGTTCCAGTTGTTTCCTCGTCTCAAGGAGCGGCTCGACCAACTCGCCGGGACGCTGTCCGGTGGCGAGCAGCAGATGCTGGCGATCGGCCGCGCGTTGATGACGCGGCCGCGTCTGTTGATGCTGGACGAGCCGTCGCAAGGCATCATGCCGAAGCTGGTGGACGAGATTTTTCAGGCCGTGCTGCAAATCCGCAAGACAGGCCTGACGGTTCTGATCGTCGAGCAGCGCATGGCGGAGGTGCTGGAGATCGCTGATCGCGCCTACATCCTGCAGACGGGGCGGGTGCAGATGCAGGGACCGGCGGCGGACATTCGTACCAACCCCGACGTGCGCAAGGCGTATCTGGGGCTGTAGGCACTCGTCTCTCCCCACAAGGGGAGGGATTTTTCGTCAATGCTCGTGCCCGTGCTCTGGCAGCTTGAGCCCGAACACTTTCGTCAAATCCGCGATCTGCTGTGGTGAGAGGTAGCGCGGGTTGAGTCCGCGCAACAGCAAATAGAGCCGTGCGGTCTCTTCCAGTTCCTCCATCGCGAACACCGCGGCTTCCAGCGTGTCGCCCGCGACGACCGGGCCGTGGTTCGCAAGCAGCACCGACGAATACTTGCCCGCGAGTCCCTTGATGGCGTCGGCGACGGCGGGATCGCCGGGCCGATAGTAGGGTACCAGCGCCGTCGCGCCGCATTTCATCAGATAATAAGGTGTCATCGGCGGCAGCGCGGCGCGCGGATCGATCTCCGGCAGCATCGAGACCGCGACCGAATTGGTCGAATGTAGGTGCACGACGGCCTGCGCAGCGCTACGGGTCTCGTACAGTGCGGTATGCAGCGGTACTTCCTTGGTCGGGGCATCGCCGGAGACGAGACGGCCTTTGGCGTCGAGCCGCGACAGCCGCGCCGGATCGAGAAATCCCAGCGACGCATTGGTCGGCGTTACCAGCCAGCCGCCATCGTCGAGCCGGACGCTGATGTTGCCAGATGAGCCCGGCGTCAACCCGCGCTCGAACAGCGAGCGGCCGAGGCGGCAAATCTGGTCGCGAAGTTCGCTTTGGTTCATTTGGGTTACCTTTGTAGTTCTTTTTCCCACGCTTTGGCAGCGCGGCCAAGCCATGGTACGGAGGGATAAAAGGCAAACGGGAAGCAGAAATGTCCAAACAACGCGTCGCCGTTATCGGTTTGGGATCGATGGGATACGGCATGGCGGTCTCGCTCAGGCGCGCCGGCCATGATGTGACCGGCTGCGATGTGACGGCGGACGGGGTGAAGCGTTTCGTTGCGGAAGGCGGCCACGGCGCCAAAACGCCGGCCGAGGCGGCGAAGGATGCCGACATCGTGGTCAGCGTCGTCGTCAATGCGGCCCAGACCGAGACCATCCTGTTCGGCGCGGATGGAGTCGCGGATGCCTTGCCAAAGGGTGCGGTGTTCGTCTCGTCGGCGACCATGGATCCCGATGTGGCCCGGCGGCTCGCAAAACGGCTCGAGGCAACCGGCCGTCATTATCTCGACGCGCCGATTTCGGGCGGCGCGCAGCGCGCGGCGCAGGGCGAACTGACGATTCTTGCATCCGGCAGCGCGGCGGCGTTCGCCAAGGCGCGTCCGGCGCTCGATGCCATGGCGGCCAAACTCTACGAACTCGGCGATGCGCCGGGGCAGGGTGCCGCCTTCAAGATGATCAACCAGCTTCTGGCCGGCGTGCACATCGCCGCCGCCAGCGAGGCGATGACGTTCGCCGCGAAGCAGGGCCTCGACATCCGCAAGGTCTATGAGGTGATTACAGCATCGGCCGGCAATTCCTGGATGTTCGAGAATCGCATGCCGCACGTGCTCGACGGCGACTACACGCCGCGCAGCGCGATCGATATCTTCGTGAAGGACCTCGGCATCATTCAGGACATGGCGCGCACGGCGAAATTCCCGGTGCCGGTCTCTGCGGCAGCATTGCAGATGTTCTTGATGACGTCCGCTTCCGGGATGGGCCGCGACGATGACGCGTCGGTGGCGCGCATGTATGCCCGTGTCACCGGCACGAAGCTGCCGGGCGACAAGTAACGTAACGACAAGCCGGTAGGACGCGCACGATGCCCCGCTTCGCCGCCAATCTCAGCATGATGTTC
>JBQCIZ010000065.1:0-2114 GCA_051953235.1 Nitrobacter sp.
CGCCATCCTCGAAGGGCGCGATGCCATCGGCGGCACCTGGGATCTGTTCCGCTATCCCGGCATCCGCTCCGACTCCGACATGTACACACTCGGCTATTCGTTCCGGCCGTGGACCTCGCCCAAGGCGATCGCCGACGGCCCTTCGATCCTCGATTACGTGCGCGATACCGCAGCGACCTACGGCATCGACAAGAAGATCCGCTACGGTCACCGGGTCAAGCGTGCGAGTTGGTCGTCGAGCGACGCGCAATGGACGGTGGAAGCCGAGCACAATGACGCGATCGTCCACTACACCTGCAATTTCCTGTTCATGTGCAGCGGCTACTACAAGTACGAAAAGGGCCACACGCCCGATTTCCCCGGCATCGAGAACTTCGCTGGTCGCGTCGTGCATCCACAGAAGTGGCCCGCCGACCTCGACTATGCCGGTAAGAAAGTCGTGGTGATCGGCAGCGGCGCGACGGCGGTGACGCTGGTGCCGGAAATGGCCAAGACCGCCGCGCACGTCACCATGCTGCAGCGCTCGCCGACCTATGTGGTGGCGCGGCCCGACGAGGACGCCGTCGCCAACTGGCTGCGCGCAAAACTGCCGGCCGAGCTCGCCTACGGCCTCACGCGCTGGAAGAACGTCCTGCGCGGCATGTACTTCTACCGGATGTGCAAACGCCAGCCAGAGCGCGTGAAGAACCTGATCCTCGGCGGCGTGCGTCATGCGCTCGGCCCCGACTATGACATCGGCAAGCATTTCACACCGCGCTACAAACCGTGGGACCAGCGGCTCTGTCTCGTTCCGAACGGCGATCTGTTCCGCTCGATCAAGAGCGGACAATCCTCCGTCGTCACCGACACCATCGAGACCTTCGCGCCCGATGGCATCAGGCTCGCGTCGGGCGAAACGCTCAAGGCCGACGTCGTCGTCACAGCCACCGGACTCGATCTGCAGGTGCTTGGCGGACTTGAGGTGATTGTCGATGGCGCACGCATCGATCCCGCGAAGACCATGAGCTACAAGGGCCTGATGTATTCGGGCGTGCCGAATCTCGCTTCCGCCACCGGCTACACCAACGCGTCCTGGACGCTGAAGTGCGACCTGACCTGCGAATATGTCTGCCGCCTGCTGAACACCATGAAGGCGCAAGGTTACGATCAGTGCGTGCCACGCCGCGATCCCAGCGTCGCCGAGATGCCATGGCTCGATTTCTCATCAGGTTACGTACAGCGCTCGGTCGACAAGTTTCCGCGCCAGGGCTCCAAGCGGCCGTGGCGGCTGTACCAGAACTACGCGCTCGATGTCGTCACGCTCAGGTTTGGCCGGGTGAAGGACGAAGCCATGGAATTTTCGCGCAAGGGTGTGCGGCCCACGATCACGAGCGACGCAGCACAATCCAGCGCGGCGTGAGGCTGTAGTAATCATTGAGCCGTCATGCCCGGCTTGGTACCGGGCGTCCACGTCTTAGGGCATTGCAGGTTCAAAGACATGGATGGCCGGAACAAGTCCGGCCATGACGACGAGAATGATATGCCTCCGCCTTACGGCGCCCAGGGCTTGGCCAGCGCCACCGGCGTCTCGATCTCCTGCTCGGCGGCGGCGTTCTTGGCCTTGTCCGACACCGGCGCCTCGCCGATGACGGCGACCAGCGCCCGCAGTGCTTCCGGGATACCTTCGCCGGTGATGCCGGAGAGCAGCAGCGGCGTTTTCTTCGCGGCACGCTTCAGGCGGTCGCGCTGCTTCTTCAGGTCGTCCGGCGCCACCGCGTCGATCTTGTTGAGCGCGACAATCTCGATCTTCTCCGCAAGCGTCTCGGCGTAGGCCTCGAGTTCGCCGCGCACGGTCTTGTAAGCCTTGCCGGCGTGTTCGCAGGTGGCGTCGATCAGATGCAACAACACGCGGCAGCGCTCGACATGACCGAGAAAGCGATCGCCGAGGCCCGCGCCCTCATGCGCGCCCTCGATCAGACCGGGAATATCCGCCAGCACGAATTCGCGGCCATCGGCATTCACGACGCCGAGCTGCGGGTGCAATGTCGTGAACGGATAGTCCGCGATCTTCGGCTTCGCCGCGCTGACCTTGGAAAGGAACGTCGACGTTCCGGCGTTGGGCAAGCCGACGAGAC
>JBQCIZ010000066.1:0-8458 GCA_051953235.1 Nitrobacter sp.
GGCGCCAGTGATTTCGGCGGCTGTTTCAATATCCGCCCCATCGCGGGCTCGAACAACTGGTCGAACCATTCGTGGGCGTGCGCGATCGATCTGTCCCCCGGCTCGAACGGCTTCAACATGAAGACGACGCTCTCGCGGATCGTGATCGATGCATTCAGGGCGCACGGCGCGCGCTGGGGCGGCGACTACAAGGGCCGCAAGGATCCCATGCATTTCGAGTTCGTAAGGCCCGCCTGACCGCCGCGCGACGGTTTCGCGCAATCACATATTTCTGGAGACACCACATGACATCGGATTCGGTGTGGCAGGTCGTGCGCTATCTGCTGATCGCAGCCGGAAGCTTTGCGACCGGCAAGGGATGGGTCACGTCCGATCAGGTGACGTCCATCATCGGCGCGCTCGGCGCACTCTTCACGGTCGCCTGGGGCATCTACGTGAAGTTCGGCACCCGCGCGACCACGGCCATCGTCGCCGCGCGGAACGACGTGCCCGTCGTCAGCGCCGCCACCGGCGCGCTCAAGTAACCCGCAAAACAACAGGAGTTTTTATATGCGAAAGCTTGTCGCCGCCACGGCGCTCGCCTCGGGTCTCGTGCTCGCCGGCTGCGAGACCGTCTCGCTGCCGTCGCTGAACCTGAATACGGCCGTCACGCTCAATACGATCTACGGCATCGAAAACGCCTATGGCGTCGCCGTGAATGCCGCCAATGCCTACAAGGCGCTGCCGCTGTGCAGGACCGGCACGGTGCCGGGCGCGGCCAACATCTGCGCGAAGCGGTCCGTGATCGAACGGCTGCAGACCGCGATGCGCAGGGCGCGTCTCGCCGTCAACAATCTGGTCGTGCTGCAGAAGGCGTATCCGTCCGTCGACATCACCAACGCGCTGGCGGCCGCACAGTCGGCGCTGATCGGCGTCCAGCAAGTCCTCGCATCGGGAGCGCAGTAACATGGTCACCGCAGCAGAAATCGAGGCCGGTCTAGCCGCCGCCGAAGCCATTGTCAGCGCCATCGTCAAGGTCGCGCCCGCGATCGAGCAGGGCGTGGTGTCGTCGCTTCCCTATGTTCAGGCGATTGCCGGCCTGATCGGCGGCACCAACGCCACGCCAGACCAGATCGATGCGGTGCTGGCCCAAATCAACACCGCGACGGACGCATTTTTGGACCCGCTGCCGCCGGATGACGGCTCCACAGCAACATGATGCAGCGGGGCGGCGTGCCGGGTGCTCCGGCCGCCTCATCCGAAAGCGGCCGAAGCACAGAAATATGACGTGATCGGGCTTTTCGCGTTCATTTGCCATTCACGCGGTGACGGGTCATCTTGGCGGGGAAAACCGGAATCAGCGGAGCCCGCCTTGCGCCTTCTCGTCGTCGAAGACGATCCCGACCTCAATCGTCAGCTCACGACCGCGCTGACCGACGCCGGTTACGTGGTCGATCGTGCGTTCGATGGCGAAGAGGGGCATTTCCTCGGCGACAGCGAACCGTATGACGCGGTCGTGCTGGACATCGGCCTGCCGAAGATGGACGGCATTTCGGTGCTGGAAGCCTGGCGGCGCAACGGCCGCTCGATGCCCGTCCTGATCCTCACCGCGCGCGACCGCTGGAGCGACAAGGTGCAGGGGTTCGATGCCGGCGCCGACGACTATGTGGCAAAGCCCTTTCATCTCGAGGAAGTGCTGGCGCGGATTCGCGCGCTGCTGCGCCGGAGCACCGGCCATGCCCAATCGGAACTGACCTGCGGGCCGGTGACGCTGGATACCCGCACGGGCCGTGTCAGCGTCAGCGGCAACCCGATCAAGATGACGTCGCACGAGTACCGGCTGCTCGCCTATCTCATGCATCACACCGGGCGGGTGGTGTCGCGCACCGAACTGGTCGAGCATCTCTACGATCAGGATTTTGACCGCGACTCGAACACCATCGAGGTGTTCGTCGGCCGCATCCGCAAGAAGCTCGACGTCGACATCATCCAGACGGTGCGGGGACTGGGCTACCTGCTGACGCCGCCGGCCGATGCGCGCTAGGGCCATCTGGAGACGCCGCACCAGTTCGCTCGCAACGCGGCTGTTCCTGTCCGCGACCGTGTGGGTCGTCGTCATCCTGCTCATCACCGGCGTCGTGCTGTCCTCGGTCTATCGCTCGGCGTCCGAGCGCGCGTTCGACCGCCGGCTCAATCTCTATCTCCGCACGCTGATCGCCGAAGTGGCAACGCCGGACGAGCCGCCCGACCATCAGTTTCAGTCACTCGGCGAACCGCTGTTCGACCTGCCGCTGTCGGGCTGGTACTGGGAAGTCGTCCGCACCGATCCAGACAAGGAAGACGTGCGCGCCTCGCGCTCGCTGTGGGACAAGCGCCTGCCGAAGCTCGAGGATCAGGGCATCGAACTCTCGTCATCGGGCGTTCGCGTCGGCTATGTCGATGGCCCCGAGGGACAGACCCTGCGCATGGCGGAGCGTCCGGTCGACCTCGGCGCCGACGGCAAATACCGCGTCACGGTGGCCGGCGATGCGACCGAAATCTTCGATGAAACGCGCGCCTTCGACTACTATCTCGGCGGCACCTTCGCGGCGCTGACGGTCGGATTGCTGCTGACCACGCTTTTCCAGGTGCGGTTTGGCCTGGCGCCCCTGAAGCGCATTTCCGATGCCATCGCCGACATCCGCTCCGGCCGCGCCGAGCGGCTGGAGGGCGAGTTTCCGGTCGAGATCGCACCGCTCGCCCGCGAAACCAATGCGCTGATCGATGCCAACCGGGAGATCGTCGAGCGCGCCCGTACCCACGTCGGAAATCTCGCTCACGCCATCAAGACGCCTCTCTCGGTCATCGTCAACGAAGCCACCGCCCACGAGCGTGATGTTTTTACGGCGAAGATTCTCGAACAGGCGGATGTCATGCGCAATCAGGTCGCGCATCATCTGGAGCGGGCGCGCATCGCTGCTCGCCTCACGGTCATCGCCACCGTGGTCGACGTCGCGCCGGTGATCGAGGCGTTGCGCAGGACCATGGAAAAGATTCACCGCGACCGGGACATCGCCATCGACGTCGAGGCCAGCGCGGACGCCAAATTCCGCGGCGAGCGGCAGGATCTCGAGGAAATGGCCGGCAACCTCGTCGACAACGCCTGCAAGTGGGCACGGTCGCGGGTGTTCGTCGAGGCATCGATCCATCCCGCTAATGGAGCCGAGCCGGCGATGCTGCATATCATTGTCGATGACGACGGCCGCGGCCTCTCCGACGATGAGCGGATGCAGGCCTCGCTTCGCGGCCAGCGGCTCGACGAGACCAAGCCGGGGTCGGGGCTCGGCCTGTCCATCGTCACCGATCTCGCGGCGCTCTACGGCGGAAAGCTGGTGCTGGCGTCGGCGCCGATTGGCGGCCTGCGCGCCGAATTGGTCCTGCCGGCGGCGTGAGGGGAACCGCATGCCCCCGACGGCCGTTTGCCCTGTGGTGCCGCAGTCCCGCCCGAATTGCCGCGTCCTGTGTGCGCGGGCGCACAATCTTTTGGGCAGGATTGCGCCGGAGGGGCAATGATCAAGACAAACATGTTGCTGGTTCTCGCAGCGGCGCTTGTGCTCTGCGGCTGCGATGTGACGAGTTCCGGCGGCTCCGACGGTCCTGGCCTGCTGACCGGCGCGTTTGCCGGTTCGGGACCGGGGACTGCCGATCCCGCGCGGGAGCGGGCGGCTGCGGCAGCCGTTACCGCCGCGGCCCTCGGTGGATTGATCGGACCGAAACTCGGTTCGGCGCTCGACGACAGCGACCGCAGCCTGGCCTATCAGGCCCAGATCGATGCCCTCGACCGCGGTGCTCCCGGCGCGCCGATTGCCTGGCGCAACCCCGCAACCGGCCGTCACGGCAACATCGTCGCCGGTCCGCTTTATGACCAGAAGGGCGCGAAATGCCGGGGCTATTCCCACACGGTCGTCATCGGCGGCCAGCTCCAGACTGTGCGCAAGACGGCCTGCCGCAACGCCGACGGAAGCTGGACTGCGGTCAGTTGACGCGGTTACGAGACAACCTCAGCAGCGGCAGCTATCCTTTTGTTCCGGCGCATCCTTTTCCAGCTGGATTTTCCGGAGTTTTCGACCGCCATTCCTCGAAAAGGTGGCTCGCTTTCAGGGACTTGCCCTGCCTTCCTCAACGCATCCTTAAGACCGCTCCTGCTATGACATCCGGTGGGCACCTTGGTGCCCGTGCGATTTTCCGCGTCAAGATTTTGCGTGCATGGGCCAGACCTCGATCGAACGGCTGAAGGATTACCTCGCGCAGCTCCCGCCAAAATCGCAGGCGCTGCTGATGCGGGAATTCGAGCGCGCGGTCGAGCGGGGTGAAGACATCTCAATCGCGAACCTCGTGCTCGAGGAACTGCGCAAGATCGTCCGCGGCTCGGACGACAGCGTACGGCCGCGCAGCGAGGATCCAGCGCGGCATGTGTTCCGCCCGCTGGAACCGTTCCTCATCGACAGCAATTCCAATCCGCGCCCCGGACAGCTTCGGCGGACGTCGCTTCTGCCAATCTGGCAATGGCTGGCGCGTGACGGTGCACCGGAGGCGGCCCGCGCCTTCGAGGATGCGCTCGCGGCAGACGCAGGCTCTGCCTCCGAAACCGAGCGGGCCGTGCGGACATTCCAGATGGCCGCAGCAGCCGCCATCCAGAAGATCCTGACCGACGATACCGACCGGCAGCGCGCGCTCGCCCGCATTGGCGCTCCCAGCGTGATCGACGATCTGGCCCCGATCGGCGCCATCCTGAATGCCCGGGAGGCGCTCGATACCCTCAACGGCCGGCTCCCGAGCTTCCTGCGCGTTTTTGGCGACTCGCAGATCTCATCGCTGATGACCGCCCTCAATGTTCCCTCGCTGCAAACCCCCTTGGTGCTGCCCTTCGCGTTGTCGCTCGTGATGCAGCGGCTGGCCGCGTCCTGGCAGATCATCCGTCTTGCGATCCGGGTGGCCGGATCGGACGACGAAATCCGGGTGGCCGCGACGCCGTATGGCGTGGCCGTGACGCTCGCGATCGACGACCTGTCGCGGATTTCGGCCAACCTGCGCGCCGACATCCGGCGCGGGCATTTCGAGAATGTCTCCGACTATCTGAAAGCTGCGCACGACGGCGTGCGCGGCCTGCGGACCGAGCTGGACATCCGCACCGATTCGAATTGGGGCCGTCAGCTCGCGGCCATCAGGGTCGACATTTCCAACGGTCTGCAGTCGGAGATCGACAGCGTGCCCGGCCGCGTGCGGCGTTTGCTGCGCCAGCGGCCCGACAAGGACATTTCGCCGGGTGCGCGGCTCGACACCACCGAGATCGAGGAGACCGCCGCGCTGATCGATTTCGTCGCGGTGTGCCGGACCTATGCGAGCGAACTCGCGATCAATGAGGTCACGCTGCGGACCTATTCGGACCTGCAGCATTACGTCGAGCAGGCGACCGAGGCGCTGGTGGAGTCACTGCGCAACGGCGATGTCCGCGTGCGGTCCTTCCGTCAGCAGCAGGTCAATGCGGCGATCCGCTTCTGCGAGGTTCTGTTTGGCCACGACTATTCGTCGCTGATGAACCGGGCTGCGGAAAACGCGATGACGGTCGAGCGTAAATCAAGCCGCGCCGGCTGATTGTCTGCCTTGATTTCGCAGGCTTTTTCGCGGCGATTGTGCCGCAAATGTCAATTGCGCGCCCCTTCCAGTCATGATGTAACCCGGACCATCGGCCTGCCGTTTCCGGTATCGGCCCCCTCGGAACCCTGTTGGCATGACGTTGTGGTTTTTGTTCGCGCTGATGACCGCCGGGGCGGCCTTTGCGGTGCTCTGGCCTCTCGGCCGTCCGGCCCGGCGTGTGACCGGCGGCAGCGAGACCGTCGTCTACCGCGATCAACTCGCTGAGGTCGAACAGGATGCCAGGGTTGGGCTGATTGGTGCGCCGGAAGCGGCCGCGGCGCGCGTCGAGATCGGGCGGCGCCTGCTGGCTGCGGCCGATGCGGAAAGCGCCGAGCCGCAATCGTCGCGTCTCGGGCCGCGCCGCGCGGTGGCTGTTGCGGCACTTGCCGGAATTCCGCTGTTGGCGCTCGCCGTCTATCTGCCGCTCGGATCGCCGCAACTGCCCGATTTTCCGCTCGCGGAACGCAGTCACGCCCCGCTGGCGACCCAGCCGCTCGAAAACCTGGTGGCGCAGGTCGAATCCCATCTGGAGAAAAACCCGACCGATGGCCGCGGCTGGACCGTGCTCGCGCCGGTGCTGGCGCGACTCGGGCGCTTCGACGATGCCGCGCGCGCCTATCGGAATGCAATCACCTACAACGGCGAGACCGCGGAACGGCGCGCCGACCTCGGCGCCGCGATCGCCGGCGCGGCCAATGGCGTGGTCACCGCGGACGCAAAGAAGGAATTCGAGCGTGCAATAGCGCTCGACGCCAAGGAGGTGAAGGCGCGGTATTTCCTTGGCGTGGCGGCTGAGCAAGATGGCCGTGCCGCGGATGCCGCGAAGACATGGCAGGAGATTCTTGCCGAAACGCCGGCGGATGCGCCGTGGCGCGGCGTGTTGCAGGAGGCTCTCGCGCGCGTCAATGCCAGCGCGCCACCGCTTCCGGATGGGGCGGCTGCTGCGGCCGGTGGCATGAGCGAAGCCGATCGTTCCACCATGATCCACGGCATGGTCGACCGGCTCGCTACGCGGCTGAAGCAGAACGGCAACGATGTCGATGGATGGTTGCGTCTGGTTCGCGCGTATATGGTGCTCAAAGAGCCGGAGAAATCCCGCGCCGCGCGCGACGACGCACGCCGTGCGCTTGGACAGAATGAAGCGGGTTTGCGCCAGCTCAATGAAGGGCTCAAGGCGCTTGGGATAGACGGATGATGGGGGAATTTGCTTTGCCCGCGGGTGGACCAGCATGACGCGCAAGCAGCGGCGGTTGACGATGATCGGCGGATCGCTGGCGGTGCTGGCGATTGCTGCCGCGCTCGTGCTGAACGCGCTACGCGACTCCATCGTGTTTTTCTCGACCCCGGTGATGGTAGCGGAAAAGCACATCCAGCCGGGCCAGCGTTTTCGGCTGGGCGGCCTGGTGCTGACGGGATCGGTGGTGCGCGGCGACAATCTCGCGGTCAGCTTCAAGGTGTCCGACGGCAGCGCGACGCTTCCGGTCGCCTACAAGGGCATCTTGCCGGATCTGTTCCGTGAAGGGCAGGGCGTGGTCGCCGAGGGCGCGCTCGACAGTTCAGGCGTGTTCCGCGCCGATACCGTGCTCGCCAAGCATGACGAAACCTACATGCCGAAGGAAGTCGCCGACGCCCTGAAGAAGCAAGGTCACTGGAAGGACGACTACGGGCCGCAGGCGTCACGCAAGCAGGACGCCCCGCGATGATCGCCGAGGCCGGACATTATGCGTTGGTGCTGGCGCTCGGGCTTGCATTGATTCAATCCACGGTGCCGATCCTTGGCGCACGGCTGCACGACGGCGCGCTGATGAACGTGGCGCGCTCGACCGCGCTCGCGCAACTGCTGTTCGTCGGCGCATCGTTCGCGGCGCTGGTGACGCTGCACGTTATCTCGGATTTCTCGGTGGTCAACGTGTTCGAGAATTCGCATTCGCTGAAGCCGATGATCTACAAGATCACCGGCGTCTGGGGCAATCACGAAGGCTCCATGCTGCTGTGGGTGACGATCCTCGCACTGTTCGGCGGGCTGGTCGCCGCGTTCGGCAATAACCTGCCGTTGTCGTTGCGCGCCCATGTGCTGGCGGTGCAGGCTTGGATCGCCACCGCGTTCTATCTGTTCATCCTGCTCACCTCCAATCCGTTCATGCGGATCGCCAATCCACCGATGGAGGGGCGTGATCTCAATCCGGTACTGCAGGACATCGGCCTCGCCGTGCATCCGCCGATGCTCTATCTCGGCTATGTCGGATTCTCGATTTCGTTCTCTTTTGCCGTCGCCGCCCTGCTCGAGGGCCGCATCGATGCCGCCTGGGCGCGCTGGGTACGGCCGTGGACGCTGGTGGCGTGGATTTTCCTCACCCTCGGCATCGCGATGGGCTCCTACTGGGCTTACTACGAGCTCGGCTGGGGCGGCTGGTGGTTCTGGGATCCGGTCGAGAACGCGTCGCTGATGCCATGGCTCGCCGGGACGGCGTTGCTGCATTCCGCGGTGGTGATGGAAAAGCGCAATGCGCTGAAGGTCTGGACCATCCTGCTTGCGATCCTGACGTTCTCGCTGTCGCTGCTTGGCACGTTCCTGGTGCGCTCCGGCGTACTCACCTCGGTTCATGCCTTCGCGACAGATCCGACGCGCGGCGTGTTTATATTGTTGATTCTCTGCGTCTTCATCGGCGGCAGCCTCACGCTTTACATATGGCGCGCGTCTGCCCTGAAGCAGGGCGGCCTGTTCGCGCCGATCTCGCGCGAGGGCGCACTGGTTCTCAACAACCTGTTCCTGACCACCGCCTGTGCCACCGTTTTCATCGGC
>JBQCIZ010000067.1:0-3614 GCA_051953235.1 Nitrobacter sp.
GTTTCACGCCGAGCCGCACCTCGGAATAGATGCGGATCGGCAAGGTCGCCGAGCCCGGGCCGGTGGTGAAGCTCGCGATCACGAGATCGTCCAGCGACAGCGTAAAGGCCAGCATCCAGCCCGCGGCGACCGCCGGCAGGATGAGCGGCAACGTCACCGCGAGGAAGGCGCGCAGCGGACCGCATCCGAGGTCCATCGCCGCTTCCTCGAGGCTGCGATCCAGTGAGCCGAGCCGCGACTGCACCACCACGGCCACGAAGCACATGGTCAGCGTGGTATGCGCGATTGTCACCGTCCAGAACCCGCGCTCCGCATTGACCGCAACAAACAGAAGCAGCAACGACAGGCCGGTGATCACTTCGGGCATCACCAGCGGCGCATAGAGCATTCCGGAAAACAGCGTGCGGCCCCTGAAGTTTTCGCCACGCGTCAGGGCGACAGCCGCGAGCGTCCCGAGCAGGGTGGCCGCCGTCGCCGAGACCGCGGCGACCCGCAGGCTCATCGCAGCCGCAGCAAGCATCGCATCGTCCGTGAAGAACTCGGAATACCAGCGCAGCGACCAGCCGCCCCACACCGTCACCAGCCGCGAGGCGTTGAACGAATAGATCACCAGAATGACGATCGGCAGATAGAGAAACACCAGGCCGAGCCCGAGCGTGACGAGATTGAAGCGAGACAGTCGTTTCATCGACGCACCGGACTTCACGACAGGATGATTTGAGCAGCAATTGTTCCGCGAATAGTTGCCGCAAAGCTGACGTGCCCCCTCTCCCATGGGGAGAGGGTTGGGGTGAGGGGGTAAGACCTGTCGATCGGATTGAAGAGCCCCCTCACCCGACGCCTGCGGCGTCGACCTCTGCCCGGCGGGGAGAGGTGAAAGTCGCGCTGCTTTCCTCCGATCGATGCCGTCATCGCCGCGCCTCCAGTTGTCGCCGTTGCAACCGGTCGTAGACGAGCAGCGGCGCCACCAGCAACACCAGCAGCACCGTGGCGATGGCCGAGGCCACCGGCCAGTCGCGGTTGGTGAAGAATTCCAGCCACAGCGTCTGCCCGATCATCGGCGAGTCCGAACCGGCCAAGAGATCGGGGATCACGAACTCGCCGACGATGGGGATGAAACACAGCAGCGCGCCAGCGGCGATGCCCGGCAGCGACAGCGGAAACGTCACCAGCCAGAACGCCTTCAGCCGCGAACTGCCGAGATCGGCGGCAGCCTCCAGCAGTGACGAATCCATTTTGGCGAGCGTCGCATAGAGCGGCAGAATCATGAACGGCAGGTAGGAATAGACGATGCCGAGATACATCGCGGTATCGGTGGACAGCCACACCACCGGCGCGGACACCAAGTGCAGCGCCAGTAGCACCTTGTTGAGAAGGCCGTCGTGTTGAAGGATATTGATCCAGGCGTAGATGCGGATCAGGAACGAGGTCCAGAACGGCACGATCACCAGCATCATCGCGATCGGCTGCCAACGCGCGGGCAATCGCGACATGCCGTAGGCGATGGGATAGCCGATCGCAATCAGGATCGCTGTCGATACCAGCGCGACGACGACGCTCCGCAGGTAGGACACGATGTAGAGATCGTCCGAAATCAACAGCCTGAAATTCTCGAGCGACAGCGCCGCGAGCGCCGCCTTGATGGCGGCGACGCCTTGCGTCACATCGAACACCGGCAGATATGGCGGCTGGGCAATCACTGTGTGGGACAGGCTGATCTTCAGCACGAAGCCGAACGGCAGCAGGAAGAACAGCAGCATCCACAGGAACGGCGCGATCGCCGC
Organism: Nitrobacter sp.; assembly: GCA_051953235.1. GTDB lineage: Bacteria > Pseudomonadota > Alphaproteobacteria > Rhizobiales > Xanthobacteraceae > Nitrobacter. Next base: position 1,785 of record JBQCIZ010000067.1, read on the forward strand.
CCTGCGGGCCGGACCTGCGAAGAGCCGGCGCCCGTTCATGGATCGAGCACCACGCAATCATCGGCTGCGAACCACGCCACCACGCGCTGCGTCACGTGATAGGCATCGACATCGAGCCGCGTTGCGTTGGCAACCGCGACGCGCAGCTCGGCGCCGCCGTCGAGCCGAACCTGGTAAGCGGTTTGTCCGCCGAGATAGCTGACGCCGGTGACGATCCCCTCCAGCCGGTTGATCGCAGCGTTGTGGTCCGCATCGGATGCGGGTGCGCGCCGCGAGAGACGGATTTTTTCGGGGCGGATCGCAATGCAGGCGTGGTCGCTCGTCAAAGCCTGCGCGGGCGCCGCTGCAGTCACCCGTCCGGCATCGCGGGCCGTGATAGTGACGCGGCCGCCGTCACGCGATTCCACCTCGCCTTCGAGGATGTTGACACCGCCGACGAACTCGGCGACCCAGCGCGACTTCGGCGCCTCGTAGAGCCGGCGCGGCGTCGCCACCTGCTCGAGGCGGCCGGATTCCATCACCCCGATACGATCGGCCATCATCATCGCCTCCTCCTGATCGTGGGTGACGACAATGAAGGTCATGCCGAGCTGGCGCTGCAGCCGCATCAATTCGGCCTGGGTGTTTTCGCGCAGCTTCTTGTCGAGCGCCGCCAGCGGTTCGTCGAGCAGCAGCAGTTGTGGCCGCCGCGCCAGCGCGCGGGCCAGCGCGACGCGCTGCCGCTGGCCGCCGGAGAGCTGGTCGGGCTTGCGCTTCTCCATGCCCTCGAGCTTGACCAGCGCGACCATCTCGGCCACGCGGCTCACAATCTCGGCGCGGGGCAGGTTCGCCCGTTTCAACCCGAAGGCGATGTTGTCGCGCACGTTGAGATGCGGAAACAGCGCATAGTTCTGGAACATCATGTTGACGGGGCGCTGATAGGGCGGAATGCCGGCAATGTCGCGCCCGTTGAGCAGGATGCGCCCGGCATCCGGCACCTCGAAACCGGCCAGCATCCGCAGCAGCGTGGTCTTGCCGCAGCCGCTCGGTCCGAGCAGCGCGAAAAACTCCCCTGCCCTGATCTCGAGCGACAGCCGGTCCACGGCGGTGAAGCCGCCGAAGCGCTTGACGACCGCATCGACCTGCAACAGCGGCGGATCGATCAGCCCGATATCGCCAGAGGTTTGTATCGCGTCGTCAGTCATTCCACCCCGCCTTTATCGCAGGCAGGCTAGTGACTGATACGCCATGGCTCAACTGCGATTGGGACCGGAGGCCACAACATAATCGTCGCGGTGAGAACTTCAGAGGATCAGCCGGCCTTGCGGGAGGTCATATCGGGAGTTTGGGGCGTCCGTCCGACGAGGGCGGCATACTGCCCGATCGGCGCCGGCTTGCCGATGAAATAGCCCTGCACCGCATCGCAGCCTTCCTCGGCGAGGAAGCCAAGCTGCTCCTGAGTTTCGACGCCCTCAGCCACGATCGACACGTCGAGGCCGTGACCAAGACCGATCACAGCGCGGACGATCGCGGCGGACTGCGGATTGCGCCCGAGATGCATGACGAACGCCCGGTCGAGTTTGATCTTGTCGGACGGGAACGCCGGTAGATAGGTCAGCGACGAATAACCGCTGCCGAAGTCGTCCATGGAAATGCGGACACCGAGCGCCTTCAGCCGCCGCAGCAGGGCAAGACCGCGCTCGAAATCCTCAATCAAGACACCCTCGGTGATTTCGAGCTCCAGCCGGCTCGGCGTGAGACCGGTCTCGAGCAGGATCGAGTGCACCAGCCCCACAAGGTCGCCATGAATGAACTGGGCGGGCGACAGATTGACGGCGATCTGCTTCGGCG
>JBQCIZ010000068.1:0-9517 GCA_051953235.1 Nitrobacter sp.
GGCATCCTGACCCGCGAGGACGATCCGACCCACAAGCAGAAGGGCATCTATTCCCTCACCGAGCAGGGCATCGAGCTGCTGCCGGTGCTGGCGCAGATGGCGGCGTGGGGCGTGAAGTATCTGCCGGTCAGCGAAGAGCTCGGCATCCGCGCACAACTGCTGCGTGACGGCGGGCCGAAGATGTGGGCGGAATTCATGGACGAATTGCGCGAGACCCATCTCGGCATCAAGCGCCGCAGGAACGGCCCAACCGTCGGCGAGCGGCTGCGGAAGGCTTACGAAGCTGTCGTTGCAAAACGCGCGGCTGCGAAGCGCAAGGCATAAGCGCGCTTGCAAGCGGTCAACGGCTAAGGCCGGAACGACCGGGTGATATGCTGCAGCATCATCATGGTCTTGTCGGTGTAATAGCCGAAGGCAAAGTGCTGGTCGGCAAAAAACAAGGCAACGGCTGCAATTGTAAATCCGATAAAAATTCGCATGCGCGGAAATGCGCAATCTTTTGCGAAGGTTCCGCATTTCCTGACGGATCCGGTAGTCAGGTAGTCCGGTGCAGAAAAACGAGCATCTTTCCGGAAATTCGCATCGCTTGCAGTTGCTTCATGAAGCGCCTGCCTCGATCGGGGCAAGGGTGTTGTTAGTCTCTGGCCATGCTTGACCCCGCGGTCGCGATGCCCGATGGAAAAGCCGGATTTTCAGGGAGCGGCAATGACGACGGAACAGACACAGGTCGCGCTGGTGACCGGTGCGGCGCGGGGCATCGGGCTCGCCACCGCCAAGCGATTTCTCACCGAAGGTTGGCGCGTGGCGCTGCTCGACATCGCCGCCGACATCCTGTGGCCTGCGGTGCAGGGGCTGAACATGCCGGGCGATGTGCTGGGGCTGCATTGCGACGTCTCCGACGCAACAGCAGTTAAAAGCGCGATCGCCGAGATCGAACGGAAATTCGGGCGGCTCGATGCGCTGGTGAACAACGCCGGCATCGCCACCTTCGCGCCCGTGATGGAGACGTCCGACGCCGACTGGGCGCGTATCATGGCGGTCAATCTCACCGGGCCGTTCCTCTGTACCAAGGCGGCGGTGCCGTTGATGCGCGAGCATGGCGGCGGCGCCATCGTCAACATCACCTCGATCTCGGCGGTGCGTGCGTCCACGCTCCGTTCGGCCTACGGGACCAGCAAGGCAGGGCTGGCGCACCTGACCAAGCAGCTCGCGGTGGAGCTCGCGTCATCGGGCATCCGCGTCAACGCGGTGGCGCCGGGACCGGTCGAAACGGCGATGGCCAAGGCGGTGCATACAAAGGAAATCCGCGCCGACTATCACGACGCCATTCCGCTCAACCGCTACGGGCTTGAAGAAGAGCTAGCCGAGGCGATCTTCTTCCTGTGCAGTTCGCGCGCGAGCTACATCACCGGACAAGTGCTCGCCGTGGACGGCGGCTTCGATGCCGCCGGCATTGGCCTGCCGACGCTGCGCGGGGAACGCCGCAACGGATAGCGTGTTCCCGCCGGAATGGGCGCAACCCCAAAGTCGTTGTCTCCTCCGTCGATCAATTCCATATTGGTTTGGAACTGCGAGGGGATTCCCAGAATGCAAAAGACCTTTGCCGCGTTCTCGATCGTGCTTGCTCTTGGTGGACTGTCCTTCGCCCCTCCCGCAGATGCGGAAGTACGAATCCTCTCCAGTCCCGGCGGGCAGGTCGGAACCTTTCTCGATCTATTCGAAGGCATCCGGCAGACCGGCGAGCGCGTGGTGATCGACGGCCCATGCTTCTCGGCCTGCACGCTGGTGCTGGCGGCGATTCCGAATGACCACATCTGCGTCACGCGGCGCGCCGTGCTCGGCTTCCACGGCGCGCGGTCGGTGGACCGGCGCGGCCGCTTTCATGCCGAACCGGAAGCCTCTTCCGCCGTGCTCGATGCTTATCCCGAGCCGGTGCGCGCCTGGATCCGGAAGCGCGGCGGCCTCAATTCCCGCCTGCTGCTGCTGCGCGGCCGTGCGCTGACGCAGATGTATCCACGCTGCGTCTGAGCGCGGCGCGCCTATTCCGCCATCTGCGGAGACGGTTGCGCTCCACGCAGCGTGAGCAGACTCGCGATGAGGGCACCGCAGGCACAAAGCGCGATCGCCGCCACCATCGGTCCCGACGTACCATTGAAGAACTGGCTGACCACCGCGATCATGATGCCGCCGGCGATCATCTGCAGCGTGCCGCCGAGCGCCGAGGCGATGCCTGCGATCGGGCCATGATTCTCCAGCGCCAGGATCATGCTGGACGGAATCACGAGGCCGAGAAACGCGAACGACAGGAACAGCAGCGTCACCAGCACTGCAAAACTGTCGACGCCGAGTATGGTCGCGATCAGCAGGATCACTGCGAACAGCGCATGCAATGTCACCGCACCGAGCACGACGCGCGGAATGCCGAACCGCGCGCCGAGCGAAGCCGCGAGTTGCGAGGCGCCGATGAAGCCGATCGCATTGGCCGCGAAGGCGATGCTGTACTGGGTCGGCGTCAGTCCGTAGTGATCGATGTAGACGAACGACGAACTTGCGAGAAAGCTGAAGAAGCTCGCCATGCCGAGGCCGCCGATCAGCGTCAGCCCGAGGAAATGCCAGTCGCGAAACAGCACGCCGAAGCCGGATAGCACGCCACTGAGGCTGACCTTGATGCGATCCGCAGCCGGGCGCGTCTCGGGAAACACGGTGGCGAGCAGCAGCAGCGCCAGCACCGCGGCGACCGTGACCGCCACGAACACTGCACGCCAGCCGAACGGCACGATCAGCGCGCTGCCGGTCAGCGGCGCGAGGATCGGCGACACGCTGAACACCAGCATGACCAGCGACATCAGCCGCGTGGCTTCGACGCCGGTATGGAGATCGCGGATGATCGCGCGGGGGATCACCATCATCGCCGATGCGCCGAGCCCTTGCACGAAACGGAACGCCACCAGCCACGCGACGTCAGGCGCCAGCGCGCAGCCGACCGAACCGGCGGTGAACAGCGCAAGCCCGGCATAGAGCGGCGGCTTGCGGCCCACCATGTCGGACACCGGCCCGTAGGCGAGCTGGCAGATGCCGATGGCGACGAAAAACGCGGTCAGCGTCATCTGCGTCGCCGCGGTCGATGCATGGAGGTCGGCGGCGATCGACGGCAGCGCCGGCAGGTACATGTCGATGGCAAACGGCCCGACGGCCGAGAGCAGGCCGAGCACGATGGCGTTTTTCAAATAGGTCGAGGTCATTTTCAGGTTTCTTGTTCTGATTGTCGCGCGTGATGTGACGCGGGGCGCGCGTCACATCAGGTTGGTGTGGCGATCTCAAGGCCAGTTCGCCTGCAAGCGGCGAACTACATCTCCATCGGGCTGATCACCTGCCAGGGGATGCCGAACTTGTCCACGCACATGCCGAACCCCTTGGCGAAGAAAGTCGCCGCAAACGGCATGCCGATGCTGCCGCCGTCCGCCAGCGCCTTGAATTTGCGCTCGGCGTCCGCGACGTCATCGACGTGCAGCGTTACCGAGAAGCCCTGCGGCTTGGAATAGAACGACGGCGGCGCATCGGTCGCCATCAGCACATGACCGTCGATGGTCACCTCGCCGTGCAGGACCTTGTCCTTCCAGTCCTTCGGCATGTGCTCCTCCGCCGGCGAGCCGCCGACCTTCATGATCACGGTCGTCTTGGCGCCGATCACCTTGCCGTAATAGGCGAACGCCTCCTCGCAGGTGCCGGCGAAATGGATATAGGGATTGATCTTCATCATGCTCTCCTCGGGTATAAAGCGGTTGATTCAGCTTTCCGTCGCCTTGCGCAGATTGGCGAGACCGGCCTCGAAGTCGGTACCGACCATGCGGTCCATGTTGATGAACACGTGCATGATCTTGCCGATGAATGGCGTCGGACCCTGCATGGCCCATGTGACACGCGTGCCATCGCCCTGTGGCTGCAATGTGAATTCGGCGGTGTTGTGCGCCTCGAAGGGTTTCAGGAAATCCAGCTTGATGACGACCTTCTGCGGCGCCGGGGCATCGAGGATTTCCATGTGGCCGGTGCCGACGTTGCTGTCGCCCTCCCAGGCATAGGTCGCGCCCTTGCCGCGTTCGGCGCCGCCGTAGGTCCGCTTCATGGCGGGATCGCGGGTCTCGTAGGGCGACCATCGTCCCCACTGATGGAAGTCGGCGATCAGCGGGAAGATCTTGTCCGGCGGCGCCTTGATCGTGGCGGACCGCTCGACGCGGAAGGTGTCGGGCTTGGTCGCAGCCCACACCAGCACAACGGCGGCGGCAACGACGAGAATGGCAGCAATGACGGCAAAGGCTTTCAACATGGCAATCCCACAATCCGGATAAACGGAACTGCCCCAGGACGAACGGCGAGGCGACATTCCGACACCGGCCGCAGTATTTTTTGGAGCCGCCCAGGATGGGGCGCCGCGGGCCGTGCTACTTCGCGGCCCGAGCGCGCGGTGCATTATCCTTCATCAGTCGGTCGAGGTGCATCCGGATATGCGCGGCTTCCGCCGTGGTATTGGCGAGTGCAATGGCGCGGTCGAAGGCCTCGCGGGCCTCGCCGTCGCGGCCGAGTTGCATCAGGTAGGCGCCCTTGACGCCGAAGAAATGGAAGTAGCCGCCGAGCCGCTGCTCCAGCGGAGCGATCAGCGCCAGCGCTGCCTCCGGCCCCGCCACCTTGGATACCGCGACGCTGCGGTTGAGCGTCACCACCGGCGACGGCTGCAACTGCTCGAGCGTCGCATACAGAAGGTCGATCTGCCGCCAGTCCGTATCGTCCGGAGTCACCGCGTTCGCATGCAGGGCCGCGATCGCTGCCTGCACCTGATAGGGTCCGGCGCGGCGATGGCGCATCGCCTTGTCGATCAGCGCGGTGCCTTCCGCGATCATCTTCCCGTTCCAGAGCGAGCGGTCCTGATCCTCGAGCAGGATCAACGCGCCATCCTTGTCGAAGCGCGCGGAGGCGCGGGCATGCTGCAGCAGAAGCAGCGCCATCAGCCCCATGATTTCCGGCTCGTTCTGGAATAGACGCAACAGCAGCCGCGCGAGGCGAATGGCTTCCTCGCATAGCGGCGCGCGGATCTCCGAAGTGTCGCCACTCGCCGAAGAGCCCTCGTTGAAGATCAGATAGATCATCGCCGCGACGACGCCGAGCCGCTCGCTGCGCTCCACCGCGCCCGGCGTCTCGAAGGGCACGCCGGCCTTCGCCACCGTCGCCTTGGCGCGGGTGATGCGCTGCTCCATCGCGGCTTCGCTGACCAGGAAGGCGCGCGCGATCTGCTTCACCGTCAGCCCGGAGACGATCCGCAGCGCCAGCGCGATCTGCTGGGTCGCCGGCAGATCGGGATGGCAGCAGATGAACAGCAGCCGCAAAATGTCGTCGCGATAGTGCGAGCCATCGAGCCGCTCGGCGATCTCGCCTTCGGCGTCGCCGAGGTCGGAGATCGCGGCCTCTTCCTCCGGTAATGCCTGCTGCTTGCTCCGCCGCCGCACCTCGTCGAGCGCGGCGTTGCGGCCAACCATGATGAGCCACGCGGCGGGGTCGCGCGGCGGTCCGTTCTGTGGCCAGGTCTTCAGCGCACGCAGGCAGGCGTTCTGGTAAGCCTCCTCGGCGGTATCAAGATCGCGGAAATAGCGCAGGAGCGCGCCGAGCGCCTGGGGACGCGCCGCCGTCAAAGCCGCATCGATCCAGGCGACATCGGTCATGCCGCGGTCCCTCCGGGATGGAATACGCCGACGGGGCGGATTTCATAGGAGCCGCCGGGATTGGCGTTGCCGAGGTCCTGCGCGGTCTCCAGCGCCTCGTCGAGATTCTTGCAGTCGATCAGGTAGAAGCCGAGCAACTGCTCCTTGGTCTCGGCGAACGGGCCGTCGACGATCAGCGGCGGGTCTTCCTTGCGCAGCGTGGTCGCCGCCGTGGTCGGCAGCAGCCGCGCCACCGGCCCGAGCCGGCCTTGCTTCTTGAGCTTGTCCTGCACGATCGCGAGCTTGTCCATGACGGCGGCGTCCTGCTCCTTGCTCCAGGAGCCGACGACGTCTTCATTGTGGTAGCAAAGGATGGCATAGAGCATGCGCGAGGGTTCCCTGTTCGTCTTCAAGACGAACGAGTATGCCGGTTGCCGACAGCGCCGCCCACGATTTTTTGTGACGGGCATGCGGAGGCGCAAACCGGCATTTCGGGCCCGGTTTAGCCTTTCCCATGGGACGCACATGCCTTAAGAGCGCGGCAACGCGTTTTTCTCTCGTGAGCACATGATCCGTCTCGACAACATCAGCAAGCAGAATGGCCACCAGATCGTCTTCATCGAAGCCTCAGCCGCGCTCCAGCGCGGCGAGAAGGTCGGCCTCGTCGGCCCCAACGGCTCCGGCAAGACAACGTTATTCCGTCTCATCACCGGCGAGGACCTGCCCGACGAGGGGCAGGTCTCGGTCGATCGCGGCATCACCATCGGCTATTTCAGCCAGGATGTCGGCGAGATGTCGGGCCGCAGCGCGGTCGCCGAGGTGATGGATGGCGCGGGTCCGGTCAGCACCGTCGCCGCCGAGCTGAAGGAACTGGAAACCGCGATGGCGGATCCGGACCGCGCCGGCGAGATGGACGAGATCATCGAACGCTACGGCGAGGTGCAGCATCGCTTCGAGGAGCTCGGCGGCTACGAGCTTGAAGGCCGCGCCCGCGAGGTGCTGGCGGGTCTCAGTTTTACGGACGAGATGGTGGACGGCGACGTCGGCGCGCTGTCCGGCGGCTGGAAGATGCGTGTCGCGCTGGCGCGGATTCTGCTGATGCGCCCCGACGCCATGCTGCTGGACGAGCCCTCGAACCATCTCGATCTGGAAAGCCTGATCTGGCTCGAGCAATTCCTGAAGAACTACGACGGTCTTCTGCTGATGACCTCGCACGACCGCGAGTTCATGAACCGCATCGTCGGCAAGATCGTCGAGATCGACGGCGGCGGGCTGACCTCCTATTCCGGCAACTACGAGTTCTACGAGCAGCAGCGCGCGCTCGCGGAAAAGCAGCAGCAGGCGCAGTTCGAGCGTCAGCAGGCGATGCTGGCCAAGGAGATCAAGTTCATCGAGCGCTTCAAGGCGCGTGCGTCGCACGCCGCCCAGGTGCAGAGCCGGGTCAAGAAGCTCGACAAGATCGAGCGCGTCGAGCCGCCGAAGCGGCGGCAGACGATCGCGTTCGATTTTCCGCCCGCACCGCGTTCCGGCGAGGATGTGGTCAGCCTCAAGAACGTGCACAAGGGCTACGGCAGCAAGCGCATCTACGACGGGCTCGACTTCATGGTGCGGCGGCGCGAGCGCTGGGCCGTGATGGGCGTCAATGGCGCCGGCAAATCCACGCTGCTGAAATTGATCGCCGGCGCGGCCGAGCCCGATGACGGCGCGGTGACGGTCGGCGGCAGCGTCAAGATGGGTTATTTCGCCCAGCATGCGATGGATCTGCTCGACGGCGAACGCACCATCTTCCAGCAGCTCGAGGATACGTTTCCGCAGGCCGGGCAGGGCTCCTTGCGCGCGCTGGCCGGATGCTTCGGATTTTCCGGCGACGACATCGAGAAGAAATGCCGCGTGCTGTCGGGCGGCGAGAAGGCGCGGCTGGTGATGGCAATCATGCTGTTCGATCCGCCGAACTTTCTGGTGCTGGACGAGCCGACCAACCACTTGGACATGGCGACCAAGGAAATGCTGATCGCGGCATTGGCCGACTACGAGGGCACCATGCTGTTCGTCTCGCACGACCGGCATTTTCTGGCGGCGCTGTCCAACCGCGTGCTGGAACTGACACCCGACGGCATCCACCAATACGGCGGCGGCTACACCGAATACGTCGCGCGCACCGGGCAGGAAGCGCCGGGGTTGAGGAGCTGATCGCCTTACTCGGCGTTGGGTGTGCAGACCGGCGCGACCGGCTTACTGGCCAACACCTTGTCGGCAAACTGCATCGCTGCGGGCAAGGACGTCGTCACCGCCGCATCGTGCGTCATCCCGGCATAGAGATGCGCCTCCACGGTTGTACCGGCCGCGCAGGCATCCTTGGCGAGCGCGAGTTGCAAGCGTGAAGGTGCGTCGCTGTCGAGCTCGCCAATTCCCATGAATACCGGGTGCGGCGATTTCAGTGACGGATATGCGAGCAGGTGGATGTTGGCCGCCAGCGCCACGTCGTAACCGGGCTTTACGCTCTCCGCGCGCGTCAGGTGCGAACCGAGAACTTCAAGCACCATCTGCCAGACGCAGGCGCGGCGGGTCATTTCGAACAGCGGCAGCGCCTTGTCCGTGAACATGTCGGAGGCCTTCAGCTTGGGATCGGCCTGTTGCGCCAGCAGCGCGATGTAGAGCGGATAGATCAGCGTGTAGCCGGCCTGATTGGCGGTGTCGTCGCGCATCGTTTTGGCGCTGTCCGGCGTGATGTAGCCGATACCCGTCGTGATGGTGCCGCGGATGTCGAGTTCGGGCGCATAAGCCGGCTGCAGCACGGCCGCGCCGAACACCGAGCTCGCGCCTTGCGAGTAGCCTGCGAGCAAGACCTTTTTGCCGATCGCAGGAAACGCCTGCTGCGCGGCGCGAATGCTGTCGAGGATGCCATAGGCGCCGGGCCGTACCGCCATGTAGGGATGCGGGCCGGGCGTTCCGAGACCCTGATAATCGGTCGCGACGATGGCGATGCCCTTGGCGAGCCACGCGTTCAGAAATGCCGCCACGCGTGTCGAGTAGCCGACCCACGACGGCGCGCAGATGTCGGCCATGCCCGCCGTCTCGTGGCCCCATGCCATTAGGGGCCAGCCGCCGGTGGGCGGCGTGCCCTTGGGAAGAAACAGCAGGCCCGAGACGGCGATAGGAGATTTTCCGTCGATGCCGTTGGTCGAGCTGTAAAGGATGCGAACCTGCACGCCGGCGTTGGACAATCCGAACGCCGGATCGAGCGGCTCTTGACGCAACACGCGGCCGGGCTGGGGGATCGCATCCTGCCACGAATAGAAGGCGGAGACGCGGCTGTCGCCCTGCGCCGGATCGGCCGTTTGCGCCCGTGCCGGTGCAGTGCAGAGAGCGATCGCCACGAGTAGCATGAGCGTCGCGCGCGGTTTCCGGATCGTCGTCATGCGCAAGTTCGCAAAAATGCCGTGCGCTGACATGGACGCCTCCTTCAGGTCTGGGGCGCTCCCGCGCCCGCGGCGGCGGCAATGACGCCGAAGGCGCTGGCCGGATTCATGCTGTCGACCATCGCGGTCGGAATCAGGATGGTGGCGCCGCGCTCCTTGGTGGTTTCGTAGATGATGTTCATGGCGCGCAACTGCAACGCCGCCGGCGTGCGGGCATAGGTCTCCGCAGCCTCGACGAATTTCGCGGCGATCTCCTGCTCGGCCTGTCCGAGCAGCACGCGCGCGAGCTTTTCGCGCTCGGCCTGCGCCTGCCGGCTCATGGCGTCCTGCAGGGCGGGCGGCACGCCGATGTCCCGGATCTCGACCGACAGCACCGCGACGCCCCATTCCGCGGTCTTGCGGCCGATC
>JBQCIZ010000069.1:0-8509 GCA_051953235.1 Nitrobacter sp.
GCGCTGCTTGGTGGATTCCTTCAGATCCTTGATCGCGCTCTGGTAGCCGGGATTGTAGGAAATCACCAACTGGAAATCGGGATGCGCATGGACCAGTTCGCCGCGCTTCTCAAGCGGGAGAATCCGGCGATCGTCGGTCAAGGGATGGATCACGACCGTGGTATCCTGACGGGCTTCAACGATTTCATCGAGGTAACAGATCGCGCCTCCGCGCACCGCGACAGTCAGCGGGCCGTCGCGCCATGTGGTGCCATCCGCATCGAGCAGCCAGCGCCCGACGAGATCGGAAGCCGTCATATCCTCGTGACAGGCGACGGTGACCAACGGCTTGCCGAGTCGCCACGCCATGTGTTCGATGAATCGCGTTTTGCCGCAGCCGGTCGGGCCCTTCAGCATCACCGGCATACGGGTCGCATAGGCCGCGGCGAACAGATCGATCTCACGGCCCGCGGCGCGATAATACGGCTCATCCGCAATACGGTATTGATCCAGGACGGCCGCTTCATCCGCCATCACGTCATCCTCTGCTCGGACGCCGGAGGCTGGACAACTCGTCTGTCCAGCCTCCAGACGCGCTATCACCGATGTGCTACCTTCTGGTTCGGCAGCCCTTCGATCGGACATTCGTCGGTTCCAATCGTCGGCCGCGTGATGGCCTCGACCATCTCGCGGGTGCCATCCGGATCGGCGACCCACTTCTTGTAGAACTCGTACGGGCAGCTTGCGGTGCCACGCTCGCCATCGCCGGAATTGATCATGCCGGTGTAGCCACGGTGGACCAGCTTGAACAGGTGATTGTTCGACTGGCTATTCCGCCGCGCATCCCGGATCAGCGACGTCGAGAGCTGGGCATACTGAATGCCGTTCTCCTCGGTGCCGCACTCGCCGAGCGTCCGGCCGTCGAAGCCGATCACCGACGAATGACCGAAGTACGAATACACACCATCGAATCCCGAGGCGTTGGCCACGGCAACGTAGCAGTTGTTGGCCCAGGCCATCGCCTTCGCCATCAGGATCTGCTGCTCCTTGGCGGGATACATGTATCCCTGACACCGGACGATCAGTTCGGCGCCGCGCATGGCGCAGTCGCGCCAGATCTCGGGATAGTTTCCATCGTCGCAGATGATCAGGCTGATCTTGAGCCCCTTCGGTCCGTCGGACACATAGGTGCAATTGCCGGGATACCAGCCCTCGATCGGCACCCACGGCATGATCTTGCGATACTTCTGAACGATCTCACCCTTGTCGTTCATCAGGATCAGCGTGTTGTACGGCGCCTTGTTCGGATGCTCCTCGTGCCGTTCGCCTGTCAGCGAGAACACGCCCCAGGTCTTGGCCTTCCGGCATGCGTCCGCGAAGATCTTCGTTTCCTCGCCAGGAACGCTCGAAGCAGTCTCGTACATCTCCTTGGAGTCGTACATGATCCCGTGAGTGGAGTATTCCGGGAAGATGACGAGATCCATGCCGGGCAAACCGACTTTCATGCCCTCGATCATCGACGCGATATTGCGCGCGTTCGCCAGCACTTCGGCCTTGGTGTGCAGCCGCGGCATCTTGTAGTTGACCACGGCAACGCCAACCGTGTCTTTGCTACTTGAGATATCTCCGTGCAACATATTTGGACTCCTTGGGTTCGGTTGACGGTAACGGGTTGATCAGACGGCCAAGTGCCGTTGCACGAGGTCGTCGGAAAGTTCGGCCACATCCCCACTCGCAACCACGTGGCCTTTTTCGAGAAAGGCGAACCGCGTCGATGCGCGCCGGGCAAAGGCGACATTCTGCTCGACAAGGATCACCGTGATGCCGTGCTCGCGATTGAGGCGGATGATGACATCCTCGATCTGCTCGACGATGTTCGGCTGGATCCCCTCGGTCGGCTCATCGAGCAGGATGACTTTTGGCCGCGCGAGCAACGCCCGCGCGATCGCCAGTTGCTGTTGCTGGCCGCCGGACAGATTGCCGCCGTAGCGGCCCATGAATTCCTTCAGCATCGGAAACAACTCGACGACCCACTCGTCGAGATCGTCGTCGCGTTCTCCGGCCGCAAAGGTTCCAAGGATGAGATTTTCCTTGACCGTGAAACGCGGAAGGATTCCGCGCCCTTGAGGCACGTAGGCGACGCCCGCCTTCGCGCGGCGATGGGTTGGCAGCAGCGAGATGTCCTCGCCATCGAGAACGATGCTGCCCGTAGTGCGATCCATCAATCCGAGGATCGCGCGCATCAGCGTGGTCTTGCCGACGCCGTTGCGGCCCAGCACAGCGAGAAAATCGCCGCGCCCGACCGTCAGATTCACGCCCTGGAGCGCGCAACTGTTGCCGTAGAACGCATCGACGTGAGACATCTCAAGCATTGGTGATGCCTCCCGAGCCGAGATAGGCCTTCCGTACTTCCGGATTGGATTCGACTTCGCTGGCCGTTCCCTGCGCGAGCAACCGGCCGAGATGCATGACGGAAATCACGTCGCCAATCGCCTTGACGAAGCCCATGTCATGCTCGACCACGATCAAGGTATGATGCCCCTTGAGGCGGAGGAAAAGGTCCGCGGTCTTTTGCGTCTCCTGCGACGTCATGCCCGCCGTCGGTTCATCCATCAGGATGAGCGCCGCATCCTGCGCAACGAGCATGCCGATTTCGAGCCATTGGGTCTGGCCGTGCGAAAGGAAGGACGCCGGCATGTTCAGATGGTCCTCGAGTCCGACCAGAACCGCCAGCCGCTCGACCGCCTCGTCGTCGGCGCGGCGATAGCCAGGCCGCAAATTCCCGAACACGCCGGGATGTTTGGCGCGTGCAACCAACAGGTTTTCGCCGACCGTGAGTTCACGAAACACGCTCGGAACCTGGAATTTCCGCCCCACTCCGGCCCGCGCGATTTCATAATCCTCAAGGCCGTCGAGCATGATTCCGTCGAAGGCGACCGATCCCGCCGTATGCTTGATCTTCCCGCAGATCAGATCGAGCGCCGTGGTCTTGCCTGCGCCGTTCGGCCCGATCAGACAGCGAAGCTCGCCCTTGTTCACCTCGAGGTTCAGGTGATTGAGCGCGAGAAAGCCATTGAAGCTGACCTGGATATCACTCAGCTGAAGATAGGCGCTCATGTCCCCCCTCCGTCTGATGGAATTGCCGGACCGGCGAGATGCCGTTCACGCGACGCCGCTGCAGCAAGGCCCAAAGCGATCCGGCGAGCCCGGCCAGTCCCTTCGGCAGGAAAAGAACGATCAGGACGAACAGCGCGCCCATGACCAGTGTCCAGGTTTCGACGAAGGCTGCCGACTCGGACAGCGCACCCTGGACGCCTGCGACCAGAATCGCGCCAAGCAGGGCGCCGAGCAGGCTTTGACGGCCGCCGACTGCGCACCACACCACGACCGAAAGGCTGAGCTGGACGCCGAGAAACGTTGGCGACGCAAACTCCATCACGATGGTGTAGAGCATGCCGGCGAGTCCGGCGATCGCGGCCGACAATGCGAAGGCGGCAATCTGATAGGCGCCCACATCGTAGCCGAAGTAACGCACGCGGCTTTCGTGATCGCGAATGGCCTGAATGATGAGGCCGGCCTTCGTCTGCGTGAACGCATAGGCCAGCAGCAGCGCTGCAGTCAGGCAGAACGAGACCAGATAGTAGGTCGCACGGCTGTAGGCATCGAAGGCGATTCCGAAATACTCGAGTTGCGCCAGATCGGTGATGCCGTTGAATCCGCCCGTATACTGCTGCTGATCGATGATGACGAGATTCAGCACCACCATGGCTGCAAGCGTGATGATCGCGACGTAGACGCCGGTGACGCGCCCGCGGAACATGAACCAGCCGAGCGCGGCGGCGACGGCTGCGGGGACCAGCATGCCGGCGCATATCGCAAACAGATGGGATTCAAACGGCTGCCAGAACCACGGCAGGCTGGTCACATTGTTCCAGACCATGAAGTCCGGGAGTCCCTGCGGGCCCGTATGCACAGGCACGGTCTTCAATTTCAGGGTCATGGCCATGGCATAGGAGCCGAGCCCGAAACTCATGGCCTGACCGAGATTCAGGATTCCGGCATACCCCCACGACAGCGAGAGCGACATCGCCAGGATGCCGAGCACGAGATAGCGCGCGATCTTGTTGAGCAGATAGTCGTTGTTCAGGAGGGTTGGCACGGCGAAGATAATCGCGCAGACCACGACAATCGCGATCAGCTCTATGCTGGGGCGACCGTGTGCGGACGGAGTGAAAGAACTGCGGAGCGACATGAAGCGTCGGCCTTCCCTACGCGCGCACGCGTGCTGAGAACATTCCCTGCGGTTTGAACCGAATGAGAACGACGATGGCGAGAAGCACGATCGCCTTGGCGACCGTGTCGTTTTGCAGGAATGCAATCGCGCCGGACAATTCGCCCAAGATGAAGGCGCTGGCGACGGTTCCGATCAGGCTCTGCACGCCGCCGAGAACAACCACCATGAAGGCATCGACGACGTAGGTGGTGCCCATCTCGGGCGATACGCTTTTGAGCGGCGACACCAGCGCGCCCGCCAGGCCCGCAAGACCCGCACCGTAAGCGAATGTGAGGCCATAGATGCGGCGCGAATTGACGCCGAAAGACGCAGCGATCGACCGATCCTGGATGATCGCCCGCAATTTCATGCCGACGGTGGTCCGGTTCATCAACAGCCAGGTGAGAACAAACAGCGCGACGGCCATTCCGAGCAGAAAGATGCGATAGAGCGAGACCTGCACGCCCAGAACTTCCGTGCTGCTCGACAACAGTTCCGGCATCTTCACGTAACGCAGTTCGCCTCCGACCATCAGCCGCACCGCCTGCTGCAGCATGATCCCGACTCCCCAGGTCGCCAGAATCGTGTCGAGAGGCCGGTTATTGAGAAAGCTCAGAACGAAGCGCTCGATCAGCCACCCGAACAGCGCGACGAGCAGAAAGATCGGGATCAGGCTGGCGAACAGGCCGAGCCCGAACTTCGTCTGCATCAGCCACGCACCATAGGCGCCCAGCATGACGAACTCGCCGTGAGCCAGGTTGATGATGCCCATCGAGCCATAGATGATCGACAGGCCGAGCGCGACCAGCAGCAGAATCGAACCGATGCTGAGTCCGGTGAAGATCTGTTGAATGAATTGATCCATCCGCCGATGCTCCAGATGCAAAGGCGCGCGGGACGTCGTGACGCCGTCCCGCGCTGGCCGCGTCAGCTCTTCACCACGAGGCCCTTATCGGTGCAGACCTGACCGGGATACGCGGCATAGGGCAGCGGCTTGAGCCAATCCTTGGCCTGAACGAGAATCTTGAACTGACCGTCCGACTGCGCCTGCGCGATCTTCGGCCAGAGCCAGGTGTGCAGATTCTCCGGTTCGATCCGGACCTTGCCTTGCGGCGCAAGCGTCTCCTGCCCCTTCACTGCGTCGCGGATATGCGGCGGCGTGATGTCGCTGACAGCAAGTTTCTCCACCGCCTGCTTGAAGAGATGGACCTGAAAGTAGCAGGCCTCGGACACAAAATGCGTGACCTTGTCGGCACCCCAGCGCTTCTTGTAGGCCGCGACGAATTTCGCGTTTTCCGGCGATTCATAAACCATGAAATAGGGCGCCGAGGTGAAGTGGCCGGCCGCCGCCTCGCCACCCATCGCCGCGATCTCGTTTTCCGACGTGGTGAGGCTCGCCATCGGCATCTTCGCGGGGTCAAGCCCGGCGGCGTGATATTGCCGGTGCAGCGCGACCACGGAGTCGCCGACCACCGTCGAGAAGATCACGTTGGGCTGCGTCGAGCGGAACTTGTTGATGACCGACGAGAACTCCGAGTGACCGAGCGGCACGTATTCCTCGGCGACAACCTCGCCTCCGTGCTTCTGCAGCAGCTTCTTGCAGTAATTATTCTCTTCCTTCGGATAGATGTAGTTCGATCCGATCAGGTAGAATTTCTTGCCGAACTTGTTGATCAGCCAGGGAATGAACTCGTCCTGCTGCTGGTTCGGCACGGCGCCGGTGTAGATCACGTTCTTCGAGCACTCGCGCCCTTCGTAGAGCGTCGGATACCAGTACAGGTTGTTCTGGCGCTCAAACACCGGCAGCACAGCCTTGCGGCTCGCCGAAGTGTAGGAGCCGAACACGCTGACGCACTTGTCGCCGACGACGAGTTTGCGGGCCTTTTCTGCGAACGTCGCCGGGTCCGATGCTGGGTCCTCGACAACAGGAACGACCTTCATGCCCTTGATGCCACCGGCGGCATTGATTTCCTCAATGGCCATGATGGTCGCTTTGTTCAGCGATTCCTCGATGATCGCGGTCGTGCCCGTGAGAGAAAACAGCACGCCGACCTTGATCTCCCCCGCAGCCGCGGAAGCGAGATCAGCGTTCTTGATCCAGATGTGCGGAAAGCCAGCCCCGGCAAGAACACCAAGTCCCGCTGCGTTTTTCAGAAGTCGCCGTCGCGTAAACGTCATATCCCTTCTCCCCTGACAAAAAACAAAAAGCCCTCCCGATGCGCGCATGACGCGAGCATTGGGAGGGCTTCGTTGCCGATGTTAAAAGCGGGCGGCCGTGTCGCCGCCGATCCCCGCTATTGGGGACTATTGCTGTTGATCGTAACCAAGCAATTCGAACGAGTCAACAATCGCCGCGGCAACTGCGCTCGTCGAGACACGACGATCCATCGCCTGCCGGCGAATGAAGCCATATGCCTCATTCTCAGGCATGTGCCGCGTCGTCATGAGAATGGTCTTTGCGCGTTCGACGGTCCGCATCGATCTGAGATTTTCGTCGAGCCGCTCGATCTTGCTGCGCAGCCGCTGTTCGTAGCGGAACTGGCTGCGCGCCAAAATCAGACTTGCGATGACGGCATTGCCGCTGAACGGCCGCGACAGAACCGCGTCGGGCGTGGCATGCGCGAGCGCATCGGGATGGATGGGGTCGCCGTTGGGGAGAACGACGACGAGCGCGGATCGTGCATCGCCGGGAATCCATGGCAGGCGACGCGCAATGTCCGGCGAGTACTCGCAATAAACGATATCGGCATCGCTCGGAATCGTTTCGGGCATCGGCCATGTCTGGCGCACCCGGATCCGCAAGCGCTGCAGCTCGCGCACGAGAAACGACGTCTGATCGTCGAGCGGCGCGACCACTGCGACAGTCAGACCACGCAACTCCTGAACAACCGACTTCTGATCGTCGGAAGCGCCCTCGGTTGCGACCCGATGATGTTCGGCCTTGTTCGGCGTATCGCTCATGGTCCTTACTCCGTGCCAGCCATCGCGCGGCCGTATCCGATCAGAAATGGATCAGGGTGAACCGCTGAGGACGACTGATCGAGAATATCGAACTGCCCCCGCCGGTTGGCGCGTCCGATCCGTGTCCACAGATCCGTGTGCCCCGACAAAGGATCGACTGCCACTTGCCCCTGAGGAGCGGTGAACGTTGTTCCGAGAACCATCGACCTCAGAACGTCGGTATCGAGCGTGTTGGCCTGCTCGAGCGCTTTTGCGAAGAGATAGAGCTGGAAATAGGAGGATTCGACGCACATGTTGGTGGAGCAGTCGTCGCCGAACCGCTTCTTGAAATTCGTAACAAAAGTGGTGTTCGCGGCGCCGGGGACGCCCTCGAAATACGGCGCGGCGGTAATGTGCCCCTCCCCGACGTCAAAACCCATCGCACGTATCTCGGCTTCCGTCGTTGTCAGGCTCGCGATCGGCATCGTGCGGGGATCGAGGCCCGCCTCGGTGTAGGTCTGGTAGAGAAAGACCGTGCCATCGCCAACAACGGTCGAGAAAATCACGTCGGGCTGAAGACGGCGGATTTCGTTCACGATCGGGAGGAAATCCTGGCGGCGCGCGCGGATGTTGAGATACCGCTCGCCGACAACCGAACCGCCGCTTTCCTTGATCAGCTCGCGCATGACCCGATTGGATTCGCGCGGATAGATGTAATCGGAGCCGACGAAATAGAAACGGTTGCCGTAGGTCTTCATCAGAAAACGGCACAACGCCAAGCTGTTCTGATTGGGCGCTGCGCCTGTATAGATGACATTCGGCGACGCCTCGAACCCTTCATACAGGGTCGGATACCACAGCAGGCCGTTGAGCCGCTCGACCACGGGCAGGACGGCTTTCCGGCTTGACGAAGTATAGCAGCCGAAAATCGTACTGACGTTATCTTCGATCATCAGACGTTTGGCGAAATGGCCGAACGACAGCGCTTCCGAACCGGGATCGTAGATCACGGGCACCAGTTCACGGCCGTTGATGCCGCCGATGGAATTGATCTCCTCGATCGCGAGCATCGTGCCGTAGTACTGGGTCTCCTCGATCACCGACATGAAACCGGTGCGAGAGAACAACACCCCAATCCGCCAGGGCGAACCCGTCTTCTGCGCGCGCATAAGATGCTCCTGTCAAACTGACAAGCAACGAGCCCGGCGGAGACTAAACGTATAGTAAAAATCAAATCAACGGAAGATTTTCACCCGTCGTCCGTTTCGCGCTGCAGCGGATCGATGGCGGACGTCGGTTTGCCGGGACACGAGTGGC
>JBQCIZ010000070.1:0-2080 GCA_051953235.1 Nitrobacter sp.
CACGTGTGGCCGCAGGCAAGGGATTCGCCGAAAGATCAGGCGCAGACGTCAGCCGACGCTGACAAGAAACGCTTTTTCGGCAGCCTGAACCGCGTCGGGTGTCCCGACATGCATCCAGACGCCATCGAGCCGCAGCCCAAACAGGCGTTCCTGGTCGTTGGCGCGGTCGAATATTTTCGTCAGCGAGAATTCGCCCGTCGGCGCATCTTCAAACAGCGCGGGCGACATGATGGCGACGCCGGCATAGACGAACGGAACGATCTGATTCTCTTTCCGTTTGCGCAGCGCGCCGTCGGTCAGCATCGCGTAGTCGCCGTTGCCGCTGTAGCCGATGCTGGTCGCGGTCGGCGCCATCAGCAGCAGGATATCCATGCGCGCGGGATCGAAAGCGTCCGCCATCCGCGCCAGGTTGGGACGCACGCCGTCGATCCACATGGTGTCGGCATTGAGATGGTAGAACGGCGCATCGCCGAGCAACGGCAGCGCCTTCACCACGGCGCCGCCCGTGCCCAGCACCTGATCGCGCTCGTCGGAGATGGCGATGCGCGGACGGCTGCGATGCGCCACATGATCGATGATCTGATCGGGCAGGTAATGCACGTTGACGACCGCGTCGCTGACGCCTGCATCCGCGAGCTTGTCCAGCACGTGATCCAGCAGCGGCTTGCCGGCTACGGGAACCATGGGTTTCGGCATCCGGTCCGTCAGCGGCCGCATGCGCAGGCCGAGGCCCGCGGCGAGAACCATGGCTTTGGTCGGGGTCACGGGCATCCTCAGAGGCGTCTCCGGCGCGTGCTGATCGATTCAGCGGATTATATCACGAACCGCATCGATAGCTCCGGCGATAGAGGCCGGTTGTAAAATGCATATGACACGGCGATGCCGTTTTCGAATGGGCGTGATTGTCAGGTGTCCGCAGTGGCGCCGTTGCGTCGGCCGGCCTTCTTCTTCTTGTCGTTCTGCTTCAGGAAGTTGACGCCGATCTGGTCGCCGTTGACCCAGGCCAGTTCGCAGCGGCGATAGGCAAGGCCCGTCGATGACAGCAGCAGGAAGAATTCCTTCAGGTGCAGGCCTTCCACGGAGCCTTCGACGGTCAGCTTGGCGCCGGTCTCCGACACATCCTCCATGGTGCACTCGCGGCGCCAGGTGCCGTCGATGCCCATCATGTGCGCGCTGAATCCGCGCTCGAAGGTGACGCGTTCGCCCTTGCGCCGTTCCGCTGCTGCCATGAACTGCTCCGTCGTCGGGAAAGCCGCACGGCCGCGCGGCTTCCGGCAAAATCCGGCCCTGAAATTAGGTTGTGAGGGCTAATAAGGGGTAAAAGCGGTCGGTCTCAGGCCGCCGGGGGCGGAACATGAGCCTCATACCAGGTCCGGAGCCTGGACAGGGTGGGGTGAGCCAGCGAGCGGGTGAGGTAGGTCCAGATCCGGGGCTGGTGGCGCAGATAGTGCGGTTTGCCGTCGCGGCGGTTCAGCCGCGCGAACGTCCCGAGCAGCCGCGTGTTCCGTTGCGCCGACATGACGGCATAGAGCTCGGCGAAACCGGCGGGATCGAACGCCTGGCCGGATCCCAGCCGCGCCTTCATGTAGCGGGTCAGCATCGCGAGTTCGAGCGGTTCCGGCACGTCCACCCGTGCATCCTGCAAGAGCGAAACAAGATCGTAGGCGGCGGGACCGAGCACGGTATCCTGGAAGTCGATCACCCCGACTTTCCCGGTGTCGGGGCGCTGGTCGAGCCAGATCAGGTTGGGCGAATGGAAATCCCGCAGCACCCATGTCTTGGGCGCCGCAGCCGGCTTCGCCAGCAGTTCGCGCCATAGGGTCTCGAATTCCGCACGCAGATCGTGACCCGGTTGGATGCCGCGATCCGGCAGATACCATTCCAGCATCAGGCCGAGTTCGACCAGCAGCGCATCGGTGTCGAATACGGGAATCGCGTAACTGATATGCGGCGCAAGCGGCAGGGTGTCCGGCAACGTTTCCTGATGCAGCGCAGCCAGCATGTCGGTCGCCGCTTGATAGCGATCCGCAATCGGCGCCGGCGGCGTGCCCTCGACGAAACCCTCGCTGCCGAAATCCTC
>JBQCIZ010000071.1:0-2163 GCA_051953235.1 Nitrobacter sp.
CGATGATTTGAAACCCTTGCGCGTCAACATCTGAAATATCCTTTTCGATATCGATCATGTCGGCCCGCCAAGGGCCGCTGCGGGAGATAACTCCCGCCTTCTACATTGGGTTCCCGTTTCCGAATGCAAGCTGAACGGCCCAGCCCCGCGACAAATCGCGGCGGTCATCCTGTGTTCAGGTTGTTCAGCTAGATTACAGTCATGTTAACCCGCGCACGGCCGCCGTGACGCCATCCCGCTTTGCCCCATGCAGGCTCGCCCGATCCATCGCCTTCTCAGCATCCTGCTCGTCGTTATGGGCATGACCGGTTTTGCGCGCTTCGGCATGGCCAACGACACAGCCGGCAGTTCAGCGCCGGTAGCGATGGAATTCGCGTTCGATCGCCCGATCGACGCCGCGGTGGCGCCGGCTGTGGTCGCATCCACCAAAGGCCTGTTCCGCGCGGAAGGCCTCAATGTCACAACAACGATTGCGACCGACCCCGCGGACGCCATCGCCCGCGTCGCATCCGGCAAGAGTCAAATGGCACTCGCCGACCTCAACGCCCTGATCCGCTATCGTGACAAGGCGGGCACGCCGCCGGTCAAGGCCGTGTTCGTCCTGTTCGACAAGGCGGGTTACGCCTTCATCGCGCGCAAGAGCCGCGGCATCAATGCACTGGCCGACATCGAGGGCAAAACGGTTGGCGTGGGAGACGGCGACCTGTCGATCCGGCTATGGCCCGCGCTCGCCAACCGAAACGAACTGAAACTCAAGACCGTGAAGGTCGAGCGTGTCAGCGCCGCGGTGCGCGAGCCGATGCTGTCGGCGGGCCAGGTCGATGCCATCTCCGGGCTGTCGTACCTGTCGGCGATCGATCTACGCAATCGCGGCATCCCCGCCGACGATATCGCCGTGCTGCGGTTCGCCGACTATGGCTGCGCGGCCTATGGCAGAGCCGTCATCGTCAATCCGGCCATTGCGGCCAGCCACCCCGAAGCCGTCAGGGCTTTCGTACGCGCGATGATCGCAGGCCTGCGATTCACCGCGAGCCATCCCGCACAAGCTGTCGATGAGGTGCTGACCCGGATGGAAGGCGGATCGCGCGCCGTGGAATTGGAGCGCCTGCACGCGGTGCTGAGCGACAACATCCTGACCGGTGAGGTCAAGCACAACGGCATCGGCGGCATCGATCCGGCCCGGTTCGAGACATCGCTCGACCAGATCGCCGACGATTTCAAATTCCGCCAGCGCCCGGCGCTCGCCGACATTTTCGACGACAGTTTTCTGCCGCCGCCCGGTGACCGCAAGATCACGCGGGCCGAATAACCGGCATAAGCCGCTGTATTCCACGACCGATCCCTGATTAGAATGCCGCAAGCTTCGGTGTCCCGCATCTATGCGGGCGGAGCGGCCGAAGTGACGACCCGCGAAAGCCTGCCCCGATGTCGATGTTTCGCCTTTACACGCGTGTTCTCGAATTGCTCGGCAAGGAAGCGCGGCTCGGCTGGATTCTGGCTTTCGCCAATCTGCTGCTGGCCGGCGCGCAATTCGCCGAGCCGGTGCTGTTCGGCCGCATTGTCGATGTCCTTTCGGGCAATCCCGGCGCCGGAACGCTTGGAACCACGACGGCATCGCCATGGCCGCTGCTCGCGGCCTGGGTAGCTTTCGGCCTGTTCACCATCCTGTGCGGCGTCATCGTCGCGCTACATGCCGACCGCCTCTCGCATCGTCAGCGTCAGGCGGTGCTGACCGACTATTTCGAGCACATCCTGCAGTTACCCCTGACCTATCACACCGGCACTCATTCCGGCCGCCTGATGAAGGTCATGCTGCAAGGGACCGACGCGCTGTGGCGGCTGTGGCTCGGATTCTTCCGCGAGCATTTCGCGTCGATCATGTCGCTCGTGGTGCTGCTACCGCTGTCGCTCTACATCAACTGGCGGCTGGCGATCCTGCTGTTCGCGCTCTGCGTCGTGTTCACGGTGCTGACGACGCTGGTGGTCCGCAAGACCTCGGACATGCAGAACGAGGTCGAGGCGCATTTCAGCGATCTCTCCGCCCGCGCCTCCGACGCGCTCGGCAACGTCGCGCTGGTGCAGAGTTTCGTTCGCGTCGATGCCGAGGTTCAGGGCCTGCGGTTCGTCGTCGACAAGCTGCTGGCGGCGCAGATGCCGGTGCTG
>JBQCIZ010000072.1:0-3923 GCA_051953235.1 Nitrobacter sp.
CCGCCGGCATTGTTGATCAGGATGTCCGGATTTGGGCAGGCCTTGAGCGCGTCCTCGCGTCCGGCGGGCGTTGTAATGTCGCCGGCGACTTCCTTCACCTCGACGCCGGGGTAGGCCTTGCGGATTTCGTTTGCGGTCCTGGTCAGTGCCTCGGCGCCGCGCGCCGTTAGCGTGACATGGACGCCTTCCGCCGCCAGCGCCATGGCGCAGGCGCGCCCCAGACCCTTGCTCGATGCGCAAATCAGCGCGCGGCGGCCCTTGATTCCGAGATCCATCGTTTCACTCCCGATGTGTTCGACTGTTCGATGTCAGGCGTTTTAGCGAACTTCACTCGTCGATATAAGGGGCGTGGCGGCATCGTGCCCCGCTCAAATGCATACGTCTGCACCCATCGCAGCAAGGCGCATCCCGATTGGCTCAAAGCGGCTCGGCGGTTCACCTAGTTCGCGCGCATCTCCGCCCTGATCATGTCGGCGGCCTTCTCGCCGATCATGATGGTCGGCGCGTTGGTGTTGCCGCCGATCAGGGTCGGCATGATCGACGCATCGACAACACGAAGACCTTCGAGGCCGTAGACCAGCAGTTTCGGATCGACCACCGCGAGCGGGTCGTTGACGCCCATCTTGCAGGTGCCGACCGGGTGATAGACGGTATCGACGCGTTCGCGCAGCACCTTGCGGATGTCATCGTCGGTCTCGATGCCGGAGGTGAACACGTCGGAGGTTTGCAGCGCTTTCAGCGCCGGCGCATCGAGCAGGCGCTTCGTGGTCTTGAAGCCAGCCACCATCGTGTCGACATCGGCTTCTTCGCCCAGAAAGTTCGGATCGATGGCAGGCGCGGCCATCGGGTCCGCGCTTTGCAGCCAGACGCTGCCGCGGCTCAGTGGCCGCAGCAGGCAGACATGGCAAGAGAAGCCGGTGCCCCAGCGGGGCTTGCGGCCATGGTCGTTCACCATCGCCATGCAGAAGTGCAATTGGATGTCGGGCACATCGAGGTCGGGCCGCGTCTTCAGGAAGCCGCCGCACTCGGCGATGTTCGAGGTCATCGGGCCGCGCCGCTCGCGGCGATATTGCGCGATGCCCTTGAAGATGCGCGCGATGCCGCCGAACGACAGACCTGCGAAGTAGGGCGCGTCGGATGTGTAGCCGAACACGAAATCGGGGTGGTCCTGCAAATTCTGGCCGACGCCCGGCAGGTGATGCACGGACGCGATACCGTGCTGGCCGAGCGCTGCGCCGTCGCCGACGCCCGACAGCATCAACAGTTGCGGCGTCTGGAACGCGCCGCCGCTGAGGATTACTTCGCGCCGGGCGCGGATCTGTTTCGCGTCCTTGCCCTGGCGGTACTCGACGCCGACCGCGCGCTTGCCCTCGAACAGGATACGCGTGGCATGTGCGCCGGTCTCGACGTGAAGGTTGTTGCGTTCACCCATGAACGGATGGATGTAGCCGCGTGCCGCGCTCCAGCGCTCGCCGTTCTTCTGCGTCACCTGATAGATGCCGAGGCCTTCCTGCTCCTCGGCGTTGAAATCGTCGCGGATGCGGAATTGCGCCTCGCGCGCGGCCTGCAGGTACATCTCCTGCACCGGATTGTCGGAGCGCAGGCTCGTGACATGCAGCGGGCCGCCCTTGCCGTGATAGGCGCCGTCGAGATCGGAATTATCCTCCGAGCGTTTGAAGTAGGGCAGCACGTCGGCATAGGACCAGCCGGTGTTGCCAAGGGAAGCCCAGCGGTCATAGTCGTTTTTGTGGCCGCGGATGTAGACCATGGCGTTGATCTCGGAAGAGCCACCGAGCCCCTTGCCGCGCGGCTGATAACCGATGCGGCCGTTCAGTCCCTTCTGCGGCACGGTGTCGAACGCCCAGTTGTTCACCTTGCCCGAGATCATCAAAATCATCGCGCCGGGCGTGGTGACGACCCAGTTGTCGTCCTTGCCGCCGGCTTCGAGCAGCGCTACTGACGTTGCCGGATCCTCGGAGAGGCGGCTTGCCACGGCGCAGCCGCCGGAGCCGCCGCCAACCACGACGAAATCGAATGTATCTGTCATGTCACTCCCCAGGTGTTTTGTTTTTAAAGTGCTATTTCAGCCTTACGACATCAGCCGCATCATTTTCTCAAGCCGCGCGATTGTCTTCCCATAAGGCGGATAAAGGTCCGCGAAGCGGTTGAACCGCGAGCGGTAGAACACCGGCTTGAGCTTGCTCAGCGTGCGAAAGCCCCATTCGCCGTGATAGGCGCCACTGCCTGATGCACCGACACCGCCCATCGGCTGGTTGGCTTGCGTGAAATGAAACAGGCAATCGTTGACGGTGACTCCGCCGGAAACGGTGCGCGCTAGCACTTCGTCGCGCGCCGCGTTATCCTTGCCGAACCAGTAGAGTGCGAGCGGCCGGTCGCGGCCGTTGACGAACGCGATGGCCTCGGCCGTGCCGGCGCAGCCGAGCACCGGCAGAACGGGGCCGAAAATCTCTTCCTGCATGACCGGCATGTCCGGCGTCGCGCCGACGATGATCGTCGGCGGAAACTTGCGCTTTGATTTCCACGTGGGGTCATCGGGCTTTGCCGCCTGCATGATCCGCGCGCCTCTGGCGGCGGCATCGGTCACCAGCCGTTCGAGCCGCGCATAGTGGGAGTCTGAGATGATAGCGGTGTAATCCGCGTTGCCGGGATCGGTGCCGTACATCCGCTGAATCTGCGCCTGCAGCTTCGCGGCGAAGGCATCGACGGAGCCCGCCGGCACCAGCGCATAGTCGGGCGCGATGCAGGTTTGCCCGGCATTGAGCAGCTTGCCATAGGCGATGCGCGCGGCCACCTCGTCGAGGTTGGCGGAACGGTCGACGATTGCCGGCGACTTGCCGCCCAACTCGAGCGTCACCGGCGTCAGGTTGCGGCCGGCCGCTTCCGCGACCAGACGCCCGACGCGGGTCGAGCCGGTGAAGATCCGGTGATCGAAGGGCAGGGCGGCAAACGCCTGGGAGATGTCGTCGTCGATCCCTGTGACTGCGAGCTCCGCCGCGTCGAAGCGTGACGCGATGGTCTCCTGCAACAGCGCAGCAAAACGCGGCGTCAGTTCGCTCGGCTTGATCATCGTCCGGTTGCCGGCGGCGATGGCCGCGACGGCGGGCGCGAGCGTGAGCTGCAGCGGATAGTTCCACGGTGCGATGATGCCGACCACGCCGAGCGGCTGCGGGATCAGCCGGTTCCTGCCGGGCAGAAACTGGATTTGCGTGGCGACGCGCTGCGGAGCCATCCAGCGCTTCAGATGTTGCGTAGCGTGCTTGATCTCGCCGAGCACGAACAGGGTTTCCGCGATCGCGGTTTCGGTTGCGGAGCGATGGCCGAAATCGGCGGAAATCGCGCGCGCGAAGCGGGCCTCGTTGTCGGACGTCAGCGCCCGCAGCCGCGCCAGTCGGTCGAGGCGTTCCGCGAGCGTTGGCGGCGGCGAGGCACGCGACAGCTCGATCATGCGCCCGAAAACACCGCTCAGGGCATTGTGCCCGGAGCCGGTCAGCGGCTGCCCCATGGGTTCCTCCGTCTTTCGGGTGACGCTGGGCTTTTCGGGCCGGTCTGACAAGAGCGGACGTCAGAAAGCGGCCTCGCACCGCCAGAATCGCGTGTGCCCGGATCGTCATAAAATCCTGAAAATGTTGGCCGCGGCCCTTTCCAAAGCGGACCCGCGTTGGTACATACCCCTCGCACCGCGGGCATATGCCCGGGTCGCCTTCTCAGGAAGCCTCCGGACGGTCGATCGGCGCTTTGGGCGCCGCGAAACGTCGCCCGGCATTGGATTTTCGGGGAGTATCCAAGGTTTATCGCGGGGTGGAGCAGCCCGGTAGCTCGTCAGGCTCATAACCTGAAGGTCATAGGTTCAAATCCTATCCCCGCAACCAAACAAGCCTCTGATTTCAAGAGGTTTTCAGAAA
>JBQCIZ010000073.1:0-5632 GCA_051953235.1 Nitrobacter sp.
GATCCGCGAGAGCGTCGTCTTCATGTTGAAGCCGTTCGAGCCGGGGGACAGATCGATCGCGCACGCCCACGAATGGTTCGACCAGTTGTTCGAGCCCGCGATGGGGCGGATATTGAAACAGCCGCCGAAATCACTGGCGCCTGCCGCATCGACGGCCTTCTGGTCGTGATCGCATTCGTTCCAGATGTCGTTGAAGCACGACAGCATCGCCGCCGCGCACATCCTGTTCACCAGAAGCGACGGGATCGGCTTTCTGGCGCAGTACATCTGGAACGGTGTGGTGATCCGGGTCAGGTATTGCTGCGGCCACTTCGCGCCGTGGAAATTGCCATAGAAGGCGTTTTTGGCCGCCGCCGTATCGAGCGGCCATACGGGCATGACGGCAGCACTCGCGGCCGGGGCTGCGCTGGGCATTGAGTGGTCCTTTGTGTTGTAGTCGCTATTTGAATCGGGCTATCAGCCCTTGGCGCACAGCATTCGCGCCGTAGAATTTCGCACCTGCCAAGGTCCAGTGGCCGGTATCGAAGATCAACGGATGGCCTTCAGCGTCGAGAATGTCACAGCGCTCAAAGCTTTCGGGGCAAACCCATCGATCCTTGGATATGAACTCCACACCATGAGCATCAGCGATGCTTTTGATTTGCGCATTCAGTCCGTCAATCGATCCGTCGCGAGTACGGGCCGCATAAGCCGATAGCAGCGGCTTCGCCCTTAGTTTCGAATAATCTGCGAGCATCGCTGGGACATCGCGAAACTCCGGCGGGCGGCCTAACAGGATCAATCGCGCCTGGTAGTGCGATTTAGTCCACTCAATAAATGGCGCGAGATAGTCAACGCCAGTCTGATCCCATTTCGTTGACACAACGATCACGTCAGCGACGGATGCCTTATGCGATATCTTGAAGTCCTTAACTTCGACATCACATTTTCGGACGATCATAGGCGCGATGCTTTCCGGCGCTTCGGCTCCTGCGAATTGATAGAAACAGGCATCATCGATCCGCTCAGATCGGAATTGAACGCCCCCCTTTTGGTCGGTGTTCAGATGCATCGCGTCAAAGAAATCGGCTTGATACGAGTCACCGATGACAAGCACTTTGCGTGCGGCGCTTGGGTCAAATTCCTCTTTCCCTATCGTGTTGTTTAACTCGTAGTTTTTCTTAAGATCCAGTTTCGCCAATTCCGCGAGCGCAGGACCGATGGATGGGAAGCGCCAAGTCCACCCCGACGTTGACCAGATGTGGGCGCTCACCAGAACCGTCAGCACCGCTACTCCGATAACTGCGCGATGAAACGCCGGATCAGGTTGGTTCTTTCTCTTCTGGTATCGACGCTCCACAAACCAATATAACGGGACAGCCAAGACCAGCGCTACCGCAGCCATCCCCGTTCGATCGGCATTGCTGACCGAACCAGACAAGAGATACGTCCAAAAGACGATAACCGGCCAATGCGTCAGATACAGCGAATAGCTAATCCTGCCGACCCATTGAAACGGCGGCAGACTGAGCAACGCAGCAACAACGCCCTCGCCGCTCCAAATGACAAGGGCTGTGCCAACGCAAGGCCAAATCGCATTGTAGAACGGAAACTGTGTTCGCTCATTAAGCAAGAACATCGATCCGACGATAAGGATCAAACCAACGATGCTCGCGAGATTCTTCGTCCGATCATGTGTCGAGGCGGGTAGCCAGACCAACACACTCCCAACTGCAAACTCTTGTATCCGAAACCACGGCAGGAAGAACGTTGCGGACTCGCTCTCCCGATACAACGCTGACAGAACTACACTCGCAAGGCCGCCGGCAACGATGAAACCAAGCGCGCGACCTCTGCCGCCAGCAAGCCAGATGGCCGGTGCCCACAACAAATAAAACTGTTCCTCAACCGCCAATGACCACAGATGCAACAGCGGCTTCGTGATATGGGCCGGATCGAAATAGCCGCTTTGCGCATGGAAATAGAAATTCGCGAGCCATGCCGTAGATGCGATGGCCGATCCTGCTGCTCCGATCAGATCGGATGGCGGAAAGATGATGCCCGCAAAGGCAAGACTGGCGGCAATGGTGACGGCCATTGCTGGAAACAGCCTGCGCCAGCGCCTTAGATAGAAGTCTTTCATATTGAACGCGCCGTCCCGGACCGGCCGCGCTATCAACCCGGTAATGAGAAAGCCGCTGATGACGAAAAACACGTCAACGCCGACATAGCCACCCGGCAACCATTTCGGGTTAAGGTGAAAAAGCAAAATCCCCGCGACCGCGACGCACCTTAAGCCGTCTATCTCCGTTCTTCGGGGTTTCGCCGCCATGGGAACGGATTTACGTTCTCAAAGCTGGAAAGGCAAACGTGAGATCAAGTGCCGTTGTGTTCTTTCACAATGATACCCCTCTCCAGCCACCACCGAATCCACCAGAGTTCGCTCCATCGATGCAGGTATTAGCCTTACCGCCGCCCGTACAGATTGATTGTTCCTGTCACCGTGCCGGAATTGGCGGCCAGGCGCAGGCCGGTGACGGTGCTGCTGCCGATCCCGGTCAGGCGCGCGGAGCCCATCAGAAGCCGCAGCCCCGCACTCGCTGAACCGGCCTGCCGGTACTGGACCGTCTTGTAACTTGAGGACGAACCGAAATCGAACAACTCGGCTTCGAACGATGCCAGCCCGGAGATGTTGAGCGAACAGACGGGGACTGCGGAAAGGTCGTTCGAGTTGCCCGCGAGCGTTCCGCCCTGATCCATCAGAGTGTAATTGTACTTGTAGTCCGTCGCGCCGGTGTACCAGGACGATCCGGCGTTCGCCGATACCTGCATGGCGAGGTAATCATTGCTGGCCGAGCTTATCAAACCGGACCCGCGCAACTCGAACGAGGCAAATGACGGGTCGAACAATGAAGCGAAAGTGACCCCCGACGCGCCCGAAACCGTCTGCGAACTCAGTAACACCAGCGGAGACAACCCGAATGCCGACCAGTTCGAGCCGTCGCAGACAACCGTCGCGCGTTCGCCGGGAAAGACCTTGAGCGTTGCTGCGCCGTTGACCGTTTCCGATCCGTTCGGATCGAGCGTGACTGCACCGGTCGAAGCGTTGAGAACGTCAAAGCTGAAATTTGCACCCAGCGTCGCTGCGGCGGTGAGTGTCAGCGTCAGGGCGGACGTCGCCCGGAATGTCGCGCCGTCGTCGCTCGCGATCACCGTATAGTTGGCGGATGTCGTAACCGTCCCTGCCGCGCCGCCCGCGCCCGCGATCGCCTGCCATCGCGCGGCGGTGCCGTCGTAGCGCAGGATGACGGCCTGCTTCGCCGCGATCGTGACGTTGCCGCCAAGGGTCAGACGGTTCGATGCCGACGACGATGCGCTTTCGTTCAGCAGCGTGACCGGCTTGCTTCCGACATTGATGATGGTGACGCAGCGTCCTTCGGCCCCGCCGGCAAGGCCCGAAATGCTGCGCGCGGCATCCGCGCTGATCTGCAGCACCGAGGCCGAGGCGAGGCCCGCGGGACTATAATCGTTTTGATCGGCCGTGATCTGCGAAGGCGCACTGACGCCGGTCAGCGCCAGTCCGCACGGCAGCGTGAGGTTGCCGGACGCCTGATCGATGTTGAACGCCTCGGTCCAGGCGGATCCGTCGGCCGAGACCTTGAGCTTGAACGTGTCGGCACCGACAAGGCCAAACTCCGCCCGCCCGGAAAAATTGTCGGAGAAGAACACCGATGCCGTGTCGGCCGATGACTCCTTCGACACCTGAAGCCGCATGTCTCCGCTGCCGCCGTCGGCGGCATCGATCGCGGCAAACAGCGCGGCATTGGATTTAACGCTGAAAAGATTGGGGCTGCTGGCCGCGGTATTGACGCCGACCCGCAGCGCGTTGTCGAGCGCCGACGGCAGGCTGCGGAAATCCCGCCAGACCGCTCCATCGAAAACGAAGATGATATCGTCCGCGACCGACCAGACGCACCAGCCGGTCTTCGGCGCGAGAAACGCCCAGGTGCCGTCCTGCCAGGTCGCGATTGAATTATCCTGTCCCGCCCACACGCCGGTCGCACCGCTTGCGACCACGTGCCGTTCGCCCTCTGCCGGCGTGGACGGCGGCGCGGTAAGCGTCAGATCGAGTACGCCGATCTGGATCGCGGCGTCGAGAATACGCAGAGCTTCATTGTGGGTGACGTGTTTCTGCGCCTGGCTGCCGTCGATATACGGCATCCCGAGATTCGGTGTGTCTGTCATGGCAACTCAGAGGGTGAGAGTAAGTTCGGTAGGATGGCCGGGGCCGACGGTCGCCGAGACCTGCGCGACGCGAAGGTGCAGGCTCGTTTGCGCGGCGCCGAAATCCGCCAGTTCGTCGGCGTTGACGTAAAGCGCATCGGGCACGCCGCATGCGATGCTGCGCACGATCGAGCCGCCGGAGAAGATGTCGAGCGTGTAGGCCTCGCTGTCTTCGCCGAGCGGAACCTCGACGCCCCAGCCGTCGCCGTCGATTCGGGTCCGGCGAATCCAGGAGATGCGGATGCCGCCGCTCTCGCGTGAAGCCTTCACATGCACCGGCGACAGCGGCAGCAGCGCGGTGGCCTGCGGCGTCACCGTCAGCGCAACGGCCGTCGGATCGTCATGGTTTCGCCCGGCAGCGGCGAGCCGCACCAGGATCGGACGATCCAGCGCATTCAATCCCCGCGCCAGCGGCGTGAGATGCGTATCGAGAATGACGAACGGCGCACCGGCAGGCAACGGATCGGCGATGGCGTATTCGCTCCCCGCCTGCCCGCGCAGCAAGCGCGACAACCGGTATGTGTTGGCAGCGACCAGTTCCGCATTGGCGAACTGCAGGATCTCCCATTCACCGTCGGCGTTCTGCACCGCCGCGGCATTGGCGCCGGCGAGAACGCGGGAATCGGACACCGATGCCAGCGCGCCACCATAGAGGCGTACGCGAAAGACATTGCCGCGATCCCATCGGCCGGCAGGTCCGGCTGGCAGCGCATCCAGCGTTTCGCCGACCGTTGACGGCGCAGGAATGATCGCGGCCGGCTGAAAGCTCACACCATCGGGCGATGTCCATACAGTTACCGATGTCGGCCAGGGCTTAGAAGATACCGCGAGCCGCGTCAGGACCGGCGGCTCCGACGCCTCGATCGTCGGCAGGTCGAGCACATCGGCCTGCACCGGCCCGATAGCAGCCGGAATCGCGGGCGTTGTCTGCCGTGGCGGAAGCAGCGGCACGGAAAACACGTCAGGATCAATGCTACGCGCCGTCACCTGCCGCGCTTCGGCATCGACCGTGGCATCGATCTCGAATAGCCGCCGCCGTGCGTTGATGGTCACTCCGATCACGTCGCCCGGCGTCAGCGACAGGCATTGCGGCCCGAGCGCAAACGCGGCGCTTTCGCGGCCGGCCCACAAATCCTGCAGCCAGACATCGGCGCGCCGCACCATCGCCGCATCGTCACTGACGACTGCGAGATCGGAATGAATGCTGCGGTTCGAACCGCCGGCAAGACGGCGCGAGGTCACCGCGGCACGACGATAATCGACCGTTCCATCGGTAAATCCGAAACTGACCTCGCGCGGCAGCTCGGTTTCCTGCGCGCGCGTCAGTTGCGTCATCGCGCCGTTCTCGGGCAGTACAAGATCGTCCTCG
>JBQCIZ010000074.1:0-2869 GCA_051953235.1 Nitrobacter sp.
TGGCGCTTCCGCCGCGTCCGCGTCTGCGATTGATCGCGACCCCCACATCTAAATTGGAAAACCCGGCTCCGGCCGGGTTTTTCTTTTTGCGGACACGAAATTATTGACGCGTTTTCTTTACGCGAACCGGAAGACCACTTCGCTCGAAAACGCTATGGATCAGCGGCCTGCCTGCATCGCGTGCAGCACCGTTTCGCTCGGCCAGCAATCCACCTTGATCCCCGCCGCCTTCTGATAGGCGCCGAGCGCTGCGCGCGTCAGCATTCCCGCCTTGCCGTCGATCTTGTCCTTGTACAGGCCGATCCGCGTCAGATGTTTCTGCATCGCCTCGACGTCGCGGCTGCGCAACTGCGTCGAAGCCGACCATGGCGTCGCAAACGGCAGCGGGCTCGTCATGCGGTCCGCCAGATGACCGACGAACAGCACGTAGAGATCCGAGAAATTGTATTCCTTGATCACGAAGTAGTTTTTCGTGGTCAGGAACGACGGGCCATAGAGGCCCTCGGGCTGCAGGAGAGACGCCGGCTGCGCACGCTCGGCTGCGGTCAACTGTTGTTCGCGCACCGGCACAAAGCCCTCGCGCAGCCATTCGCCGATCGGCTTCGTCACGTCGGGTATGCCCTGCGTGCAATCGGTCTTTGCCGGAGCACGCACCTCGTAGGCCCAGCGCACGCCGGGCTGCCAGCCCTTGTTGACGAGTTGCCGCGCCGCCGACGCCAGCGCGTCCGGCACCGAGGTCCAGATATTGACGCGGCCGTCGCCGTCGAAATCGACGCCGTGCTTGGCGAGTTCAGACGGCAGGAACTGCGTGAGGCCAGTGGCGCCACCCCATGACGCCGTAAAATTCTTGCGCGAGACATCGCCATGCTGCAGCAGCAGCAATCCATCGATGAACTCGGTGCGGTACTGATCCTTGCGGCGGCCGACATAGGCCTGCGTCGCCAGCACCCGCATCGCATCGTATGGCAGCGCGTAGCGGCCGTAATCGGTCTCGCGGCCCCAGATCGCGAGGATGATGGGCGCCGGCACGCCAAAACGCTTTTCGATCGCGTTCAGAGTCGGCCGATATTTCTGCAGCAGCCGCTGCCCTTCGGCCGCGAGCCGCGCGATGGTCTTTTCCTTGATGTAGTCCGCCGGCACCTGAACGAATTCGGCCTGCGAGGGCGCGCCGGCCGTGGGCCGCCCCGGCAGGATCAGGTCGGGCAATTTGTAATTGGGCTCGAGGCCTGCCGTGATAGCATCAAATGTCGCGCGGGTAACGCCGGCCTTCTGTGCATCGGGCCAGAGCGAGGCGAGAAAGCGCGTAAACCCGGCATCCGCCGCCTGCGCCGGCGCAGCGCCGATTCCGACAGCGATCGCAAGCACGAGCGCAATGACGAGCCACGGCCGCCGTAAAGCGTCCCGGCCCGGCGCCGTCATGCTCAATGCTCCGCCTCGCCGTGCGCGGCGTTGAGCGACTCGCTCGAGATGCGATCGACGAAAGCGATACCGATCGCTGAGATGATGAAGACGACGTGGATGATGGTCTGCCACATCACACCCTCGGTCGTATAGTTGGTCGTGCGTCCGACACCGCCAAGGTTGCCCGCCTCGATGAAGGTTCGCAGCAGGTGGATCGAGGAAATGCCGATGATCGCCATCGCGAGCTTGATCTTGAGAACGCTGGCGTTGACATGGCTGAGCCATTCCGGCTCGTCCGGATGGCCTTCGAGGTTGAGCCGCGACACGAAAGTCTCGTAGCCACCGACGATCACCATCACCAGCAGGTTCGAGATCATCACCACATCGATCAGGCCGAGCACCACCAGCATGATCTGCTGCTCGGTGAAATCGAAGGAGTGCGCGATCAGGTGCCAGAGCTCTTTCAGAAACAGGATGACATAGACGCCCTGGGCGATAATCAGGCCGATATAGAGCGGCAACTGCAGCCAGCGCGAGGAGAAGATCAGCATCGGCAGCGGGCGCAGCGCCGCGGCGGCTCCCTTGGGCGGTAACGGGGTTTCAGGCGTCAGGGACATGTTGGGGTCTCGTCGTGGCGGGAGGAGCGTTCTATTCGACGCACTGTGACGGAATCGAGACGGCAGGCCGCGGCAAAACGCAGCGTGAGAACTTGCGCAGCATACCCTGATTCACGGCTTGCACGACATCAGGCAAGTCGCGGTTCTGTGAATCATCAAGGCCGGCCTATCCGTCAGCGAACGGATCGGGCGGAACCGGGCTCGGTTGCTTACTTGACGGCCACCACGAAGAAGCGCGGAAATCGCAGGATGACCTTACCGTCGAACTGCGCCGGGTAGGCGGCGGCGACGCGCGCGGTATACTCGCGGACGAATTCCTTCCGCTCGGCCGGCTCCAGCGGATCGACGAACGGCTTCAGGCCCGTTCCCTTGACCCACTCGACGATCGCCGTGGCATCGGCGAGGACGTGATTGTAGATGGTGTGCCAGATCTCGATGCGTTGGCACAGCGGCCGCAACGCGTCGTAATAGGCGCCCGGCTTCGGCAGCACGTCGCGTGCGCGCGCGGCATCGGCGAGCGTCTCGCGCCACGGTCCGGCATGCGCCACTTCCCGCATCATGACGTGGCTGGGCTCATCGAGATTGTCAGGCATCTGCACTGCCAG
Source organism: Nitrobacter sp. (assembly GCA_051953235.1). GTDB lineage: Bacteria > Pseudomonadota > Alphaproteobacteria > Rhizobiales > Xanthobacteraceae > Nitrobacter. Next base: position 2,624 of record JBQCIZ010000074.1, read on the forward strand.
CGCGCCGCCCGCCGGCAGCGCGCCGAGCAACCGCTGCAACTGCCGCAGATGATCCGGCACCCACTGGAAGATCGCGTTGGCGAATAGCACGTCGGTATTTGCCGGCGGCACCCAGTGCGCGACGTTGGCCTCGACGAAGATCTGCTTGGGCAACCGCTCGCGTGCCTGCCGCAGCATGTCGGCGGAGGTGTCGATGCCCATGATCTCGGCGTTCGGCCAGCGCTCGACCAGGAGTTCGGTGGAGTT
>JBQCIZ010000075.1:0-2156 GCA_051953235.1 Nitrobacter sp.
CGGTTCGCGATTGTAAACCAAGCAGGGCGAACCGGCATAACCGCTCTTTCCGGAAAGCAATGCTGAAACGCAGCGATCATTTGACCAAGCTGCTATCCGCCGCTTAAAACTCCAGGAAGTTCCAGCGCGAAAGCGGCTTTCAGGGAGAAACGAAATGCGCGACGTATTTGTGTGTGACGCGGTACGCACCCCGATTGGCCGCTTCGGCGGTTCGCTGGCCAAGGTGCGTGCGGACGATCTCGCAGCCGCGCCGATCAAGGCGCTGATGGCGAAGCATCCCGGCCTCGACTGGAGCGCCGTCGATGAGGTTTATTTCGGCTGCGCCAATCAGGCCGGCGAGGACAACCGCAACGTCGCGCGCATGGCGTTGCTGCTGGCGGGGATGCCAGACTCGGTTCCCGGGCAGACCCTCAACCGCCTCTGCGCCTCCGGCCTCGATGCGGTCGGCGCGGCGGGCCGCGCGATCCGCGCCGGCGAAATCGATTTTGCGATTGCCGGCGGCGTCGAATCCATGACCCGCGCACCGTTCGTGATGGGCAAGGCGCCGACCGCGTTCGCGCGCAGTGCCGAGATCTTCGACACCACCATCGGCTGGCGCTTCATCAATCCACTCCTGAAGAAGCAGTACGGCGTCGATGCCATGCCGGAAACCGGCGAGAACGTCGCCGAGGAATTCCAGGTGTCGCGCGCCGATCAGGATGCGTTCGCGATCCGCTCGCAGGAACGCGCCGGCAAGGCGATCGCGTCGGGCTATTTCGCCGAGGAGATCACGCCGATCACGATTCCCGGTGGCAAGGCCGGTCCGACGGTGGTGGACACGGACGAGCATCCGCGCCCGGAAACCACGCTTGAGGGACTGTCCAAACTGACGCCGATCGTGCGCGATCCCGGCACGGTGACGGGGGGAAACGCGTCCGGCGTCAACGACGGCGCCGCCGCCATGCTGCTGGCTTCGGAAGCCGCGGTGAAGAAGCATGGCCTGACGCCGCGCGCGCGCATTCTCGGTCTCGCCTCGGCTGCGGTGCCGCCGCGCATCATGGGCATCGGCCCGGTGCCGGCGACGCGCAAGCTGATGGAGCGGTTGGGGCTGAAGATTTCAGATTTCGATTTGATCGAGCTCAATGAAGCCTTCGCGTCGCAGGGCATAGCCTGCCTGCGTCAACTCGGTGTCAAGGAGGATGCCGATTTCGTCAATCCGCACGGCGGCGCCATCGCGCTCGGCCATCCGCTCGGTATGAGCGGTGCGCGGCTCGCGCTGACGGCGGTGCACGGCATGGAGAAGCGTGGCGGCAAGCTGGCGCTCGCCACCATGTGCGTCGGCGTCGGCCAGGGCGTCGCGGTTGCGATCGAGAAACTGAACTAGGTTTTGGCCGTCCCGTCATCCTGAGGTGCGAGCGATGCTTGATCGCGAGCCTCGAAGGATAGCGGGAGGCCGCCGCACTTCGAGGCTCGGCGCAAGAGCGCCTTCGCATCTCAGGGTGACGGCACATGCCGGAGCGATCCGCAGGAGAATTGAATGACTCTCGTCTACCCCCTCGACAGCCTGAAGGCCCATCCGGCGCGGCTGTCGCCCGGCTACAAGAGCACGGTCAAGCGCTCGCCGTCGAAGCCGCTGATCATCGTGCCGCAGACGCTCACCGAACTGACCGGGCCGGTCTATGGCCACGAGAAGGTGCGCGAGAACGATCACGATCTCACCACCCAGCACAAGGGCGAGCCGCTCGGCGAGCGCATCATCGTCCATGGTCACGTGCAGGACGAGGACGGCCGCGGCATCCCCAACGTGCTGGTCGAACTGTGGCAGGCCAATGCCTGCGGCCGCTACATTCACGTCCGCGACCAGCATCCCGCGCCGCTCGATCCGAATTTCACCGGTGCGGGCCGTGCCCAGACCGACAGCAGCGGCTATTACCGTTTCATCACCATCAAGCCCGGCGCCTACCCCTGGGGCAATCATCACAACGCGTGGCGCCCCGCGCACATCCACTTCTCGGTGTTCGGTCACGCCTTCGTCTCGCGTCTCGTCACCCAGATGTATTTTCCCGGCGATCCGCTGTTTCCGTTCGACCCGATTTTCAATTCGGTGACGGATGAGAAGGCGCGGCAGCGCATGATCTCGAGCTTCGATCTCGAGAACACCAAGCCGGACTGGGCGC
>JBQCIZ010000076.1:0-4194 GCA_051953235.1 Nitrobacter sp.
CCGCGCTCCATCCAGTCCTCCAGCGCGTGGGTCTGCAGATCGCGCCCGCCCCGGACCAGTGACAGCCAGAAATAGGCGGCGCCGAGGTTCGGCTCCAGCGCGTGCTGTTCGAAGAACATCCATTGCAGTGCCTCGGCGCGCTCGATGCGCGACTCCGGCGCCAGGGATGTTCCGATCGCGACGTACCAAAGGATCGCGTTGGACTCCGCGAGGTAGCGTCCTTCGGCGACTTCCAGCAGCGGCACCTGACCGCTTGGATTCTTGGCGAGGAATTCCGGCGTGCGGCTTTCGCCGCGCAGGATATCGATTTCGATCGCGCGATACGGCATGCCGAGAAACGCCAGCGCAAGGCGGACCTTGTAGCTGTTGCCTGAGCGCTGCATCGAATAGAGCTTGTACATGCGGGCCGGTCGAATCCATTCGCGAGAGCCGGCCTTCTCGACCGGAAGCACGGCTAAACAATGATGCGGCTGGCGATGCGCTGCAAGAGCCGGGAATGGTTTAATCATTCAAATGCCGGGAAAAGCCGAAAGCTGTCGTGGCATCGCAGGCGTTGAAAAGATCATGCCACGCGCTGCGCGACGCGCGAGCCGGAAGATTGTCACCGGCGAGGAGTGGCGCCCCGCCAGCCCTCCGCAAACACAGGATCGTGTTGTCGCGTGAGCCGACCCGCGTGCAGCGGGGCTCGCCGGTTACTGGCCAAGAGGGGAGGAAAACGGGAGGGAAGGTACCCGTCCCTTGCCCTTCAGGCCGGGTTGCCGGAAATGAGCCGTTTCATCGGAAAATTTGGCGAATATTGCGTGGCCAAGGCTGCGGGCGGCGCTTTTCCAACGCCGTTACCGATGCGCATGGCAGCCATTGGCAGCCAATCTTCTTGCGATGCGAAGGGACGCGTTTTAGTGTGCATCGATCCCATCATGAAGAATCATGACATTTGTGGCGTCGCTGGATCACGACGCCTGCATGGAGATGATGATGCCTTTTCTTGCCGCTGCGCTCGATCGTGTGAAGCCGTCCGCGACCATCGCGGTCACGGATAAAGCACGTCAGCTCAAAGCGGAGGGGCGCAACGTCATCGGTCTCGGCGCCGGCGAGCCGGATTTCGATACGCCGGCCAACATCAAGCTGGCGGCGATCCATGCCATCGAGGCCGGCAAGACCAAGTATACGGCGGTCGATGGCATTCCCGAGCTGAAGGAGGCGATCATCGCCAAGTTCCAGCGCGAGAACGGCCTGACCTACAAGCCGAACCAGATCATCGTGGGCACCGGCGGCAAGCAGGTGCTCTACAATGCGCTGATGGCGACCATCAATCCCGGCGACGAGGTGATCATCCCGGCGCCGTACTGGGTCAGCTATCCCGAGATGGTGGCGCTGGCGGGCGGTGAGTCCGTGCCGGTGGTCTGCACGGCGGAGTTCGGCTTCAAGCTACAACCCGACGCGCTCGAGAAGGCGATCACGCCGAAGACCAAGTGGATCATTCTCAACTCGCCGTCGAACCCGACCGGCGCGGCCTATACGCGTGCCGAACTGAAAGCGCTCACCGATGTGCTGGTGAAGCATCCGCAGGTTTGGGTCATGACCGACGACATGTACGAGCATCTCGTCTACGACGACTTCTCGTTCACGACGCCGGCCCAGATCGAGCCGAAGCTGCTCGACCGTACGCTGACGGTGAACGGCGTGTCGAAAGCCTATTGCATGACCGGCTGGCGCATTGGCTATGCCGGCGGCCCCGCGCAGTTGATCAAGGCGATGGCGACGATCCAGTCGCAGTCGACCTCGAACCCGTCGTCGATCGCACAGTGGGCGGCGGTCGAGGCGCTGAACGGTCCGCAGGAATTCATCGCCGAGAACAACAAGGTGTTCAAGGAGCGCCGCGATCTCGTGGTGTCGATGCTGAATCAGGCCAAGGGCATCGATTGCCCGCGGCCCGAAGGCGCATTCTACGTCTATCCGTCCTGCGCCGGCACCATCGGCAAGACCACGCCGTCCGGCAAGAAGCTCGAGACCGACGAGGATTTCGTCACCGAGCTTCTGGAGGCGGAAGGCGTTGCGGTGGTGCAGGGATCGGCGTTCGGCCTCGGGCCGGCGTTCCGCATCTCCTATGCCACCAAAACCTCGGATCTCGAGGATGCCTGCAAGCGTATCCAGCGCTTCTGCGGCAACCTGCGCTAACGGCAGCTTTCAAGCCGGATCGGCGAAATGACGCGGACTTTGTTTCGCGTTGTTTCGCCGCCGCTGTTCCCGCTCTCCCGTTCATTAAGTTTTTGCAACGTTCCCGGCTTTTTGATGCCGTGATGTGGTCATCGCCTTGTTTTGGACACGGCGCTTCCATCATGGTCGCCCCGCCTTTTCATTCTTACTGCCCCAAGAAAGTGGAGTTCGATCCCATGCACTTCCCAAAACTTCTCGCCGTGGCCGCCGTGACGCTGGTTGCGTCCGTCGCGGGCGCTCAAGCCCAGCAGGTTCAGGCCGGCGTTCTCGAATGCCATGGCGGCCCGAATGTCGGTTACGTGGTCGGCTCGTCCACCGAAATGGAGTGCGTGTTCCGCAGCAACACCGGTGCGCCGCCGGAGCCTTACATTGCGCACATCCAGCGCTTCGGTCTCGATCTGAGCGCCACCTCTGAAACCGGTCTCGCGTGGGTCGTGAACGCGCCGAGCCATCGGATTGGCCGCGGTGCGCTTGCCGGTCATTTCGGCGGTGTGGGCGCCAACGCCACGGCGGGTGTCGGCATCGGCGCCAACCTGCTGGTCGGCGGCTCCGACAATTCGATCTCGCTGCAGCCGCTGAGCCTGCAAGGCCAGACCGGCTTCAGCGCCGTCGCAGGTATTGTCGACGTCGACCTGCGTCCGGCCGATGTGCGCGGACCGCGGCACCACTACCGCCACCGGCACCATCATCGCCGTCATCACCATCGGCATCATCGCTGATCGGACCGGATGGCACCGAACGAGGCCCGCGCAAGCGGGCCTCTTTTTTTGCGGTCAACGCAACGGCCGCGGGCTCCGTCTCTGGCGAGAGATCGGGCGGTATGCCATAAAATGCGAGCGCCATGATTTGTGGCGGCCTTTTCGCATCACACTCTTTCAATCCGGAGTTTTGCCATGCGCGGTTTTCCAATTTTGTGGGGCGCCGCTGCGGCGCTGATCGTGTCGTTCGCGGGTGCCGAGGCCCAGCAGCCCGACCGGGTCAAGGTCGGCGTGCTTGAATGCCGTGGCGGCGCGAGCGTCGGATTCATTGTCGGCTCGGTGACCAATCTCGGTTGCGTGTTTCGCGCCGATGGCGTGCCGGAGGATCGCTACATCGCCACCATCCGCAAGGTCGGTGTCGACCTCGGCATCACCCAGGAGTCGGCGCTTGCCTGGGGCGTCTACGCGCCGGTGGCGCGGCTCGGGCCGGGCGACCTCTCCGGAAACTATGCCGGCGCGCAGGGCAGCGCCTCGGTCGGCGTCGGCCTTGGCGGCAACGTTTTGATCGGCGGTTCGGCGAATTCCATCGCGTTGCAGCCGCTCAGCGTGCAGGGACAGGTCGGACTCAACGTGGCGGCTGGTCTTGCGGCGCTGGAATTGCGTCCGGGCCGCTAACGCGATCGTCAAGCGGTTCCGCGCCGCAGCGACCCTTTTCCCGCTTGCCAAAAAGGAGTCGCAGGAGGAGCATTCCTCCTGCCGACCCAATCATGGGCCGACTTCCAGAAGACAGGAGGCGGCAATGGGACAAGACGTTAAACGTCCCTCAGGTCATCAAGGCTCGGGTCCCCGGTGCATTGCGCTGGTGGGCCCCTTCCAGAGCGGCAAGACCACACTTCTCGAAGCCATCCTCGCCCGAATGGGCGCAATCCCCAAAGCAGGCAGTGTCGATCACGGAACCAGCGTCGGTGACGCCAGTTCCGAAGCGCGCCATCACAAGATGGGCGTCGGCCTTAGCGCCGCGACCGCGACCTTCATGGGCGAAACCTACACCTTCATCGATTGTCCGGGTTCGATCGAGTTCGCGCACGACATGCGGGCGACGCTTCCCGCGGTCGATGCCGCCGTGGTGGTGTGCGAAGCCGACGAGCGCAAGCTGCCGCAGTTGCAGATCATCCTGCGCGAGCTCGAGGATCTCGGCATTCCCCGCTTCCTGTTTCTGAACAAGATCGACAGGGCCAACAAGCGCGTGCGTGAGACGCTCGGGATGTTGCAGCCCGCC
>JBQCIZ010000077.1:0-6478 GCA_051953235.1 Nitrobacter sp.
CGTGAGACCCGAGCCGGCCGCGGCGGCGCCGTCGAATTCACCCGTCATTCCCTGGTCACTCCCAAAGGCGCATTCTCGTTGTTGTTCCGCCCTTCGATATGCGCAAAACTATACGCTTGCGGCGCTGTCCGATCAAATCTAAATTCTAACATCTGTTCGAAACGATCCGGAGCCGGCTGTATGCAAGTGTTCGACAGCCCGGGTTTGGCCCGCCAACAAAAGGGGAGCTCATGTCCGACCGATATGCCGCCTACACCAGCCTGAAGATCGACTACCCATCCAAGCGGATCCTGCGGCTGACATTCGACCGCCCCGAGACCTACAACTCCGTCGATGCGCAGACGCATACGCAGCTCACGCATATCTGGCGCGACATCAACGACGATCCCGACATCAGTGCCGTTATCGTGACCGGCGCCGGCAAGGCATTCTCGGCCGGCGGCGACTTCGAACTCATCAAAAGCATCCTCGACAATCCGAGTGCGCGCATGGCGACGTGGAAGGAGGCCAAGGACCTCGTCTACAACGTCATCACCTGCAACACGCCGATCATCTCGGCGATCAATGGCGTCGCGGTCGGCGCGGGTCTCGTGGTCGGAATCCTTGCCGATATCTCGATCTGCGGGAAATCCGCCCGGATCGTCGACGGTCACACCCGGCTCGGCGTCGCAGCGGGCGATGTCGCCTGCATCATCTGGCCGCTGCTGTGCGGGCTGGCCAAGGCAAAATACTATCTTTTGACCTGCAAGCCGCTGTCGGGCACCGAAGCCGAGCGGATCGGGCTGGTTTCGCTGTGCGTTGAGGACGCCGATCTGCAGAAGATCGCGCTGGAAACCGCCGAGGATCTGGCGACCGGTGCGCAAAGCGCGATCCGCTGGACCAAATATGCGCTGAACAACTGGCTTCGCGTCAACGGGCCGCTGTTCGATACGTCGACGGCGCTGGAGATGCTCGGCTTCACCGGCAATGAAGCGCGGGAAGGTCTGGCGTCGCATCTCGAAAAGCGCAAGCCGGTATTCCCGCAGGATTGCCCGATCTGATGTGAAAGCTGGAGGAGGGTCGAGCGAGCTCGGCCTTTCCCGGCCTACATGGTGGCGAGTTTCTCGCGCAGACGATCGACCGCTTCGGGATTGGCCAGCGCGGAGAGGTCGCCGGGATCCTTGTCCTCGAATACGGCGCGCAACACCCGGCGCATGATCTTCATGTTTCGCGTGCGCGGCAGATCGTCGACGAACAGGATCGTCTCTGGGCGATATGACGCGCCCATTCCCGTGACGATGGCAGACGACAATTGGGTCGCGAGATTGCTGTCGCCCTCGACGTTCGGCATCGGCACGCAGGCGCACACGATCGCGGAGCCCTTGACAGGATGCGGAATGCCGAACACGGCGGCTTCCGCGAGCTTTCCGGTCGCGATAAGAATGCCCTCCAGTTCCGCCGGGCCAGTGCGCTTGCCGGAAATTTTGATGGTGTCGTCGGATCGGCCGAGGATGTAATAGAGCCCGTCCTTGCGGCGCATCGCGAAGTCGCCGTGCACCCACAGTCCCGGCAGCGTACTCCAGTAGCTCTCGATATAGCGCGCATCGGCCTTCCAGAGACTCTTGGTCAAGCCGATCGAGGAATGCCGCAGCACGAGTTCGCCGACCGTGCCGTCGGGCACGCGCTGGCCGCTCATGTCGACGATGTCGGCGCCGACGCCGAGCGCCGGCCGGGAGAAGGAGCCGGGATTCATCGGATGATTGGGTGTGCCGGTGAAAATGCAGCCGCCGACTTCGGTGCCGCCCGAAATGTTGATGATCGGAATCGCCTTCTTGCAGACGTGCTCGAAGAACCACATCCAGGGCGCGTCGGTCCAGGCTTCGCCGCCGGAAGCGGTGATCCGCAGGCTGGACAGATCGTAATTGTCGATCTCCCGTCCGTAGCGCATCAGGCTGCGCACGATCGTCGGCGATACGCCGAGGTAGGTGACCCGATGATCGGCGATCAGGCGCCAGAAACGTCCGGTGTCGGGATAGTCCGGGGTGCCTTCCGCAATCAGCAGGCTGCCGCCGGCGAAACTCGGGATGCAGGCGCACATCGCGCCGACCATCCAGCCCATGTCGCTGAAAAAGAAGAAGCGGTCGGACGGTTTGAAGTCCCCGCAGATGATCATGTCGCGGGTCACCATCGAACCGATGAACCCGATATGGGTCCAGACGCAGCCCTTCGGCTCACCCGTGGTGCCGGAGGTATAAAGCAGGATGGCGGGATCTTCGGCCTGCATCTCGGCCGTTGCGATCGCCGAATCCTTGCCGGCGACGGCATCGTCCCACCAGAGGTCGCGTCCTTTTCGCATCGGCGTATCGATCTCGAGGCCGTCGCGGCGGGCGACGATCACGCGCTGCACCGTGGGGGCATCTTCAAGGGCCGTATCGAGCACGGATTTGAGCGGCGCAGCCACGCCGCGCCGCCACGTGCCGTTGGCCGTGATTACCGCCTTGGCCTCACCGTGATTGAGGCGGGCCTGAATCGGCGCAGGGCCGAACCCCGAGAACAGCGGCATGACGATGGCGCCGAGCTTCAGGATGGCAAAGAATGCGACAAAGGTCTCGGGCAGGTTCGGCATGTAAATGGCCACCACGTCGCCCGGTCCGATCCCGATATCACGCAGTCCCTGCGCCAGCCGCGTGACATCGCGATCGAACGCGCGATAGCTCAGGGAATGGCGCTCCCGCTTGTCCTCGCCTTCCCAAACCAGAAATGTCCGGTCCCAGACCGCCGTATCGCGGTGCTTGTCGAGGCAGTTCAGGACGATGTTGGTGGTGCCGCCGACGCACCAGCGGGCCCATTCCTGGCCACCGGACACATCAAGCATCCGGTCATAGGGACGATAAAACCTGATACCGCAAAACTTGAACACCTTCTGCATCAGCCATGCCGGATCGGCTTCGGCTTTCGATGCGAGCTCGTCGTAATCGCGATGGCCGGTTGCGCGCAGGAAGGCGGTGAGATTGCTCTGCGCCACCAGTTCCGGTGGCGGCGTCCAGATGTATGAAGCGGTGTCGCTCATGAACGGCCTTGTTTTGTGTCGTCGCGGGGCCTGCAAGATCGCGCGAGAGGCTAACGCTTCGATGCGTTTTGCGTCAATGCCGCTATCTTTAGTTTCGAACATTTGTTAGAATTATGGAACGCAGGAGATAGCTGACGGATGACAATGGATTTCAGTACGTCCGGATTTCTGGCCTCGACGGAATTTGTCGACAGCAATTCGCCGGAGATTCGCGAATTCGTCGCGCGCAGCTTGCCGGATGCGCGCGATTTGTCGGAAACCGGCAAGGCGATCCGGTTGTTCGATGCGGTCCGCGACCGGATCAGGTACAATCCGTTCGATATCGGCACGACCTCGGACGAATACCGCGCCAGCCGGATTGCCGGAATGCCGTCGAACTATTGCGTGCCGAAGGCGATCTTGCTGACCGCTGCCTTGCGTGCGGCCGGCATTCCGGCGGCCGTGGGATTTGCCGACGTCCGCAATCACCTGAATTCGCCGAAACTCGCGGAACTGATGGGCACCGACCTGTTCATCTATCACGGCTATGTCGCGGTGTGGCTCGACGGCCGGCAGTTCAAGGTGACGCCGGCCTTCAACACCGAGATGTGCGAGCGGTTCGGCGTCAAGCCCTTGATCTTCGACGGCAAGAGCGACGCGTTGTTTCATGAATTCGACAGCGCCAGCCGGCGGCATATGGAATACGTCAACGATCGCGGCTGGTTTGCCGATCCGCCGATCGGGCAGTTGCTTCAGGATTTTCGCGCCACCTATCCCAGGCTATGGCAGTCCAGTCTCGACCGGATACCGGTTCGGGACGTAACCTTCGACGGCGAGCGATAAGAGCGCATCTATTTCGCCGCTTGTCCCGCGCCGTCCGGTTGCTTTGCGTATTGAACCGCGACCCGTCCGACCTTCTCCCGGGCGATGACGAGTTTCTGGATTTGCGCGGTGCCGTCGCCGATCTGAAGGCCCATGACATCGACGTAGCGCTGGTGGAACGGCAAGTCCGTGGTGTAGCCGTAATGGCCGTGGGTCAGAAGGCACTGGTGGATGATCTCGCAAGCCACTTTCGGCACATACCATTTGCACATCGCAGCCTCCGCGGTGTGGGCGAGACCCCGGTCGCGCAGCGATAGCGTGTAAAGACAGAGCTGCCGCATCATCGTGAGCTGGGTTTCCGCCTCCGCCAGCGGGAAACTGACACCTTGATATTGCGCGATCGGGCGATCGAAAGCGACGCGGCCGGTGCTGTATTGCCAGGCTTCGTCGACCGACGCCTGCGCCGGGCCGATGCATTCGAGGCCGATCAGGGCGCGGCTATAGTCGAAGCCGGACATGATCTTGGAAAAGCCCTTGCTCTCCTCGGCCATCAGGCATTCCGCCGGAACGAAGACGTCGTCGAAGAATACCGAGCCGCGGCCGACCGGCCTGGTGCCGATATCGTTGAAATGCGTGCGGGTGATGCCCGGCTGATTGAGATCTACAAAGAAGGCGCTGACCCCGCGCGCACCATCCGCGACGCTACCGGTACGTGCAAAGATGACCGCGGCGTCGCACTGGTCGGAAAAGCTCATCGAGGTCTTTTCGCCGTTGAGGCGATAACCGTTGCCGGACTTTTCGGCGCGCAGAGCGAGATTGGCGGCATCCGATCCGCCACGCGGTTCGGTGAGGCCGAGGCCGATGATGGCCTCGCCACGGGTGACGCGCGGCAGCCATTCTTCGGCGATGTCGGGTGAGGCATGTTGGGCGATCATCCCACCCATCAGCGAGGCCAGCAACTGAACGTAGCTTGCGTTGAAGTCGCCGTAAGCGATCTGCTCGATGATAAGTCCGGCGGTGACGCTGCTCTCGCCGAGGCCACCATATTTTTCCGGCAGGTCGGCGCCGATCAACCCGAGATTGCCCATCTCCTTGAGCATCGCGCGGTCGATGCGATGCTGCCTGGCGCGCGTCTGGTAGTTGGGGGCGAGCTTTTGTTTGGCAAAGCGCTCTGCGGTCTCGCGAAACGCCTGTTGTTGTTCGCTGAGCGCGTAATCCATGGTTTCACTTATCCTTGATGCGCCCGGGTTCGCGCCTGGAGAATTTCGCCATATCGATCATCTGGCGTGCATCGTGGGCTAGGTGCAGCGTTTCGCCGCCATCGATGTACCACTCCTCGCCGGTGACGAATTTCCCGAGCGACGAACTGAGAAAAATGATGGCGGCCGAAATATCGCCGACGTCGCCCATATGGCCCATGACGTTCCGGTTCAGTTTGAGCCATTGCTCCGGATTGATCGGATAGTGATCCATGCCTTCGGTCCTGACCGTTCCCGGAGCGACGCAGTTGAGACGGATACCGAATTCCGCCCACTCGAAGGCAAGCGTCTTCATCATTGCGAGTACACCCCCGCGCGCCGCCGCCGTATGCACGAAACCGCTCAGGCCGGAACGGACGCAGGCCGTCACGAAGACGATCGAGCCGCCATGCGCTAGCATGAAGTGATCGGCGACGGCTTTGGTCATCTGCCAGGATCCGATCAGGTTGTTGCGGATCACGGTCTCGAAGCCCTTATTGTTGAGATCGCGCGCCGGGGTCACGAACTGTCCGCCGGCGTTGTTGACGAGAATATCGAGCCGGCCGAATTCGTTTTTGATGCGCTGCATCGCGCTCTCGATCTGCTCGGGCAGGCGGATGTCGGCGGAAATCGCGACCGCCTTGCGGCCAAGTTCGCCGATGATCTTCGCGCAATCTTCGATTGGTTCTGCGCGGCGGCCGAGCAACACCACGTCCGCGCCGCAGCGCGCCATTTCGATCGCGGTGGCGCGGCCCATGCCGGTTCCGCCTCCGGTGACGAGTGCGACCTGGCCTTGTAGGAGGTCTGCGGCGAAGCGCATGGCGGGCAATGGCTGCATGATCGTCCCGATCGATTGAATGCGGGTTGTATTCGGATGGTTCGGGAGTATTCTAACAGATGTTAGAAACTTGCGGAAGATAGAGACGATGCCCGAGCGTGAGCCCGTCAGTTATGTGCTGGATGATGGCGTCGTGACTGTGACGATCGACCGGCCGGAGCGCAAGAACGCATTGTCGGTGGAGGCGATGAATGCCCTGACCGATGCATGGGAGCGCGTCGAGAGAGAGCCGCAGGCGAGGGCGGTGATCCTTACCTCGACCGATTGCGGGGTATTTTCGGCTGGTCTCGATCTCAGGCAGGCGGCCGAAATCCGGGCGCGCGATGGCATCGACATTCTGACGCTGATGCGCGACCCGATGCAGACCGCGATGCGTAAGGTGTCGAAGCCGATCATCGCTGCGATGACGGGATCGCTGATGGCAGGCGGCATGTTGCTCGCCATCAAGTCCGACCTGAGGGTCGGCCTTCGCGGGACGCGCGCCGGCATCACCGAGGTCAAGATGGGGCGCGGTTCGCCATGGGCCGTGCCGTTGCTCTGGATGTTGCCGCA
>JBQCIZ010000078.1:0-3491 GCA_051953235.1 Nitrobacter sp.
ACCTCGCCGTATTCCGGCTTTCGCGCCGGAGATTTCTGCTTCACGGTCAGCCGCACCCGGATCGAGTCATCCGGTGAGACCGGTTTCAGGAATCGCAGGTTGTCGAGGCCGTAGTTTGCGAGCAGCGGCCCCGGCGCGGGATCGACAAAGAGTCCCGCGGCGAAGGCGAGGATCAGATAGCCGTGTGCGACGCGCCCTGGAAAGAATGGATTGGCCTTCGCTGCCGCTTCGTCCATGTGCGCATAAAACGTATCGCCGGTGAACTCCGCGAAATGCTCGATGTCGGCGAGCGTGATCGGGCGGCTCGCCGTTTCGATGGTGTCGCCGATCTCGAGACGATTGTAGTCGTGCTTGAACGGATGCTCCGGTGCGATCGGCGCCGGCGCGCCCCTTCCCCAAACGCCGGTCAATGCCGATAGCCGCGCGGGCGATGCCTGCACGGCGGTACGCTGCATGTAATGGAACACAGCGCGCAGGCCGCCGAGTTCTTCGCCTCCACCGGCGCGGCCGGGACCGCCATGCACGAGATTGGGTAACGGCGAGCCATGGCCGGTGGACTCTTTCGCGCAATCGCGATCCACGATCAGGAGACGGCCGTGAAACGGCGCGATTCCGAGAATGACGGCTTCCGCAACCGCACGGTCGTAGGTGAACAGCGACGCCACAAGGCTGCCTTCACCGCGCCCGATCAGTTCGATCGCCTGATCAAGGTCGTCATAGGCGATCACGGTCGCGACCGGGCCGAACGCCTCGATGTCGTGAATGCGCTGTGCGGTCACCGGATTTTTAGCCCGCAGCAGCACGGGCGAGATAAACGCACCTTTGGCGGAATCGATACCGGCGCCGGAGCAATGATCGGGATCGCCGAACACGATCTCGGCCTCCGTTGCCAGAGTCGCGATCTGACCACGCACCGCATCGCGCTGCGCGCGGCTCACCAGCGGCCCCATCGCCTTGTCGTCGCTGCAGGGATCGCCAAGTTTCACCTCGGCAAGACTTGTTTTTAGCGCAGCAACGACCGCAGCCTCTTGCGCACGCGGAACAAAGATACGCCGGATCGCCGTACACTTCTGGCCGGTCTTCGCGGTCATCTCGCGCACGACTTCGCGGACGAACAACGCGAACTCCGGCTGTTCCGGCGTCACATCTGGCCCGAGGATCGCCGCATTGAGCGAGTCGCGTTCCGCTATAAAACGGATCGCATGCCGCGCGATGTTCGGATGCGCGTGGAGTTTTTCCGAGGTTTCCAGCGATCCCGTGAACGAGATCACGTCCTGTCCGCCGAGGTGATCGAGCAGATCGCCCGTCGCGCCGCAGATCAGTTGCAGGCTGCCCGCGGGAAGCAACCCGGACTCATGCATCAGCCGCACCAGCGCCTCGGTCACATAAGCGGTCGCGGTGGCAGGTTTCGCGATAACGGGAACGCCGGCGAGAAATGCCGGCGCGAACTTTTCCAGAAGGCCCCAGACCGGAAAGTTGAAAGCATTGATGTGAACGGCGACGCCATGCAACGGCGACAGGATGTGCTGGCCGACAAAACTGCCGCCCTTCGACAGGCCTTCGACCTCGCCTTCGACCACAAATTTGCCGTCCGGCAGATCCCGCCGTCCGCGCGACGCATAGGCCGCGAGCGTGCCGAGACCGCCCTCGATGTCGATGGCGTTGTCGCGCTTGTTCGCACCCGTGTCGCCCGCCAGCTTGTAAAGCAACTCCTTGCGCTCTCCGAGCCACGCCGCGAGCTTGCGCAGCAGATCGGCGCGCTGATGAAAAGTCAGCTTGCGCAGCGCGGGACCGCCGACCTCGCGCGCGTGTCTCACCATCGCACCGAAGTCGAGCCCGGCGCTCGAGGCGCGCGCCACGGCTTTTCCGTCCACCGCGCTTGGAATATCGACGAAACCGCCGGGCGCTTCCACCCAGCGATCGAGCGCGAGGTTCTGCAACGTCGTTACCATCGATTCCTCCCTGATCCGGAATTCCAGCCGCGAATTGACGCGCGCGACGGCCGTTGACACCATCGGTGTGTCGGCTAATAATTAACTGACCGATCGTTTAATTCAAGAGACCTCACGATAACGGGTCCGGACGCCGGGAGGATACCTTGGATCCCATCCTGATCGATGACCGCGGCACGTGGCGGATCATCACATTGAACCGCCCCGACCGGCTGAATTCGTTCAACGAGGCGATGCACCGTGCGCTCGCCAAGGCGCTTGACGACGCTGCAGGCGACGCCGGTTGCCGGGCCGTTCTGCTCACCGGTGCGGGCCGCGGCTTCTGCGCGGGACAGGATCTGGCCGATGTCGCTGGATCGGACGGCGCCCTCCCCGATCTCGGCGCAACCATCGAGACCTTTTACAATCCGCTCGTGCGGCGCCTTCGCGCGCTGAACAAGCCGGTGATCTGCGCGGTCAATGGCACGGCCGCCGGCGCCGGCGCCAACATCGCATTCGCCTGCGACATCGTGCTTGCGGCGCGCTCAGCAAAATTCATCCAGTCGTTCAGCAAGATCGGGCTGGTGCCGGATTCCGGCGGAACGTATTTCTTGCCCCGGCTGGCGGGCAACGCCCGCGCCCGTGCGCTCGCCATGCTGGGCGAACCGATCACCGCCGAGACCGCCGAGGCCTGGGGATTGATCTGGCGCGTCACCGACGACGACAAGCTGCGAAGCGAAGCGGAAGCGCTGACCGCTCATCTTGCCAGCCAGCCGACCCAAGGTCTTGCCATGATCAAGCGCGCGCTGGACGCATCGGCGACCAATACCCTCGATGCCCAGCTCGATCTCGAACGAAACCTGCAGCGCGAGGCCGGCCGCACTCCCGACTATGCCGAGGGCGTCAACGCGTTTCTCGCCAAGCGACCGCCGAACTTTTCCGGGAGGCCGCGATGAAAGGCACGACGACCCTTTCACCCGACGATCTCGCCCGCGCCTGCGCCGACGCGATGTGGAAAGAAGACAGCGCGAGCAACGGGCTCGGCATGGAAATCCTCGACATGAAGGCCGGCAGCGCCACCATGGCGATGACGGTGAAGCCGCATATGGTGAACGGCCACGGCATCACCCATGGCGGCTTTGTCTTCCTGCTGGCGGATTCCACCTTCGCCTTTGCCTGCAATTCCCGCAACGAGCGCGCCGTCGCCGCCCCTTGCAACATCTCCTTCATCCGGCCGGGCAAGCTCGGCGATCGCCTGATCGCGAGCGCCACGGAAATCTCGCGTTCCGGCCGCTCCGGCATCTACGACATCCGCGTGACCGTGGACGGGGTTGTGGTGGCCGAAATGCGCGGCCATTCCCGCACCATCGGCGGCGCGTGGATCGCAACAGACGACACCAAGTAGACACTCAAAGGCAGGACAATAGCGATGTCATCGAAATTCAAACCAGGCGCTCCGGTTCTCGATGACGCCGAACGCATGTCGCGCGACGAAATGATGGCGCTGCAGACCCAACGCATGGCGTGGTCGCTCAAGCACGCCTACGACAACGTCGCGCA
>JBQCIZ010000079.1:0-2360 GCA_051953235.1 Nitrobacter sp.
CACGGTGCCCCGAAATCCGCGAACCGCAGCCCGATACCTGACGACGTCACGGCATGAGGAAATCAACGGGGCTCACAGATTTTCGCATGTCGCCATGATGACTTTCTGTGTCAGGATCATAGGCAACGTGATAAAATCACATTGGAGTTCGCGGATCCGGCACAGATGAAGACGCAGCGGCCCATGCAATCGGACAATGAGCACGTCGTGCTCCAGTTCCGGCCGCGCGACCTGGCTGGGGCACCCAAACGGCGGATCGCGGCAAACGCCAACGGCGCCCTTCAGCCGGCTGACGATCTGTCGCGCTATGAACAGCCGCGCGACACGCCCGATGACTTCCGTCACCGGATGCTTGCGAACGCGGCCGCCTTTGCCTTCACGATCGCCCTCACCGCCGTTGGCCTGTGGCTTGCCATGAACATCGCGGATTTGAGCAGCACGCAGGATTGCGCGCTGATGGGGCTGCGCGATTGCGCTCATATCTCCCCGCCGCAAGACTGAAAATCCGCCACGATTCAGCCGCGGAATGCGGTTCCCCGGCGGGCCCGGTGCCATTGAACTCAGGGCGGGCCTCCGATATATGGGCACTCGGCTCAATCTGACGGGCCGGGTGTTGCGGGGGCAACGCCCCTGTCGCACGCCGATACGGCATTTCTCTTCAATATATCAAAGGCTTAATGATGTCCTCCACATTCGATCAGGTCGCCACCATTATCGCGGAAACCTGCGACATCCCGCGCGACACGATCACGCCCGAGAGCCACGCCATTGATGATTTGGGGATCGACAGCCTGGACTTCCTCGACATCGCCTTCGCCATCGACAAGGCGTTCGGGATCAAGCTGCCGCTGGAGAAGTGGACCCAGGAAGTCAACGACGGCAAGGCAACGACCGAACAATACTTCGTCCTGAAAAACCTCAGCGCGCGCATCGACGAACTGGTCGCCGCCAAGGGCGCGTAACCGCGCGGCCATGGATCTCGCTTATTTTCAGCTGATCGACCGCATTACCGATCTCAATATCGGTGAGAAAACGATCGCGGTTGAGGCGCAGGTGCCTCGGCAAAACACGATCTTCGAGGGCCACTTTCCCGGATATCCGCTGATGCCGGGCGTGCTGTTGATCGAATCGATGGCGCAGACCTCCGGGTGGCTGCTGATCGCATTGATGAAGTTTGAGCGCATGCCGTTTTTGGCTGCGGTCAAGGAAGCCAAGATGCGAACGTTTGTGACTCCGGGTGATCTGCTCAATATCGAGGCAAGTATCGTCCACGAGGGTTCGGGCTATGCCATGACTCAGGCGAAGGTCAGCGTCGGCGGCAAACTCCGGTGCAATGCGACAATCACATTCGGCATCGCCTCATTCCCAAACGCGGACATGCGTGGACACATGGAAGCGATGGCCAAACGCATCGGCTTTCCGCAGCAGGTAATTGCCCATGGCTGAGAAACCGTCGGAGTCGAAGCCGGTTGAAGCCTGGATCACGGGCATCGGCCTTGCCACCTCGCTGGGCGAAGGCCTCGATGCGCATTGGGATGCGCTGAACCAGCGCCGCGTCAATGTCGACGAAACGGGCTTTGCCCCCTACGTCGTTCATCCGCTGGCGCCGGTCAGCTTCGATGCGCAGATTCCCAAGAAGGGCGACCAGCGCCAGATGGAAGCCTGGCAGCGCATCGGGACCTATGCCGCCGGATTGGCGCTGGACTCCGCAGGCATCAAGGGCAACTCGGAAATCCTGTCGCGGACCGACATGATCGTCGCCGCGGGCGGCGGCGAGCGCGATCTCGTGGTCGATGCCGGCATTCTGAATGCCGAGGCCAAGGGCAACTCGGCCCCGGGCTTTCTCAACGAACGGCTGATGAGCGACCTGCGTCCGACGCTGTTTCTGGCGCAATTGTCCAATCTGCTCGCCGGCAACATCGCCATTGTCCACGGCGTGACCGGCTCGTCGCGCACGTTCATGGGCGAAGAAGCGGCTGGCGTCGATGCTGTCCGT
The DNA here is from genome assembly GCA_051953235.1 of Nitrobacter sp. GTDB lineage: Bacteria > Pseudomonadota > Alphaproteobacteria > Rhizobiales > Xanthobacteraceae > Nitrobacter. The sequence continues at coordinate 1,997 of JBQCIZ010000079.1, forward strand.
ATTGCTCTCGCGCGGATTACTTCCGGCCAAAGCGACATTGCCCTCGTGGGCGCCGCCCACAACGGCGAGCGAAAGGACCTCCTCGTTCTCTACGAGTTCGGCGACTTCAATCTGAAGAACAAGTACGCGCCCGTCTGGGCCCGCGAGGCCAGCAGCGGATTCGCGCTCGGCTCCGGCGGTGTCTTTCTGGTGATCGAATCCCGGGCTCATGCGGAAGCTCGCGGCGCGAAACCGTTCGCCCGTCTGAGCAGCGTCGTTGCCGATCGCGCACCCCGCAAACACTCCGGCGAGATCACGTCGGTCCTGGAATCGTTGTGGTCGAAAGTGGGTGCCCGCGCGGGCAGCACTGCGATCATCACCGGAG
>JBQCIZ010000080.1:0-2947 GCA_051953235.1 Nitrobacter sp.
GAATTCCGATTTCCTGTCCTATGCCAACGGCAATCTCGCCAGCCAGAAACTGATTAGTCCGAAGATTTTCAACGACAAGACGATCTATCCGGACGAGGCGACGATGAAGCGGCTGTTCGTCATTACCGCACGCGATCCGGCCACGCAGCGCACGATCAACCGGCTCTGGACCCGCGTGAAGACGGGGCGGTGAGGGGCCGCCACGCGCTCGAGCGAAGTGAGGCTACCGCCAGCGGCGGTGCAGCCATAGCCATTGATCCGGGTATTCACGGATCCAGCCTTCGATCACCGATGTGATGGCTTGCATGGTGCCCTGGACATCGATCTGTCCGCGGGCATCGCGTACGGGCGGAATTTCCTCGGTCAGTTCGGCACGGAAGCGATGATTTGGCAGGCGAATGATTCGCACGCCATGGATTGGGCATTCGATCTGCCGCAACAGCCGCGCGAGCATCGGGTTGGCCTTGGTCTTTCGCCCGAAGAAGGTCACCTCGACGCCGTTGGTAAAATACTGATCGACCAGCATCGCGACGTGCTCGCCGTTCTGGAGGGCCTGCGCGAGCTTGAGCGGTGCGTCGTGGCTTGCGGCAATCAGCGTCCCCATGTTCACCGAGCGGATTTGCTCGATGGCGCGGTCGGCGGACGCGATGTTCGGCCGGCGGAACAGCACGGTGGCATTGAGGCCGTGGGCAACCGCAGCCAGCGCAGGAAGCTCCCAGTTGCCGAGATGGCTTGCGAAGATCAGCGCCGGTTTGCCGTCGAGGCGCAACTGGTGAAACAGCTCGCGGGTGCGCGGCGTGAATTCCACGCGGCTGTTTTCAGGATGGTCTTCATCAAAATCCCAGATGTGATCGAGATGCGCGAATTCGGCACCCATGCGTCCGAGATTGTCCCATACACCGGCCAAAATCCTGTCGATCTCTTCCGGCGGCTTTTCGGGGAACGCGGCCGTCAGGTTGGCGTGTCCTATCCTCTGCTCGCGCAGCCTGGGTCCGATGGATTGCGCGATCCTGCCAAACAGGTTTGCCGTCTTGATCGGGTCGAAGTAGCGGGTCGTGCGCAACAACCCGATCGTCAGCGCGCCGATGACGGCTTCACCCGCGGGTTTTACCGCGTCGCGAAGCCGGGCTCTGGTTCGAAGCAGGAGACGGCGCATCAGAGGCAGACAGTGATCATGCCGGACATCGCTCGACTCCGCGACGTATCATCACGCCGTTCGTCAAACCGGTTCGCGCGTCAGGATCAGCGACGCATTCTGACCGCCGAAGCCGAACGAGTTCGACATGACGGTCGTCACGCGAGCATCGCGCGCCTTGTTGGGCACGACGTCGAATGGAATAGCCGGATCGGGCACGTCATAATTGATGGTGGGCGGAATGCGCTGATGTTCCAGCGTCAGCAGCGAGAATACGGCCTCGACGGCGCCGGCCGCCGACAGCGTATGGCCGACCATGGATTTGTTGGACGACACCGGGATCTGCTTGGCGCGCTCGCCGAATACGCTGGAGATGCCGAGATACTCCATCTTGTCGTTTTCCGGCGTGCCGGTGCCATGCGCGTTGATGTAGTCGATCTGCTCCGCGGTCACGCCGGCGTCCGCCAGCGCGTTGCGGACGCATCCGATGATCGGCTTGCCGTCGGGGCTCGAGCGGGTGCGATGGAAGGAGTCGGCGAGCTCGCCGCATCCGGCGACGATACCCAGGATTTTCGCGCCGCGCGCGGTCGCGGCTTCGTAGCTTTCGAGCACCAGCGCACCGGCGCCTTCAGCCATCACAAAGCCGTCGCGATTCTTGGAGAACGGCCGTACCGCGGCCTGCGGCGGATCGTTCTGGGTCGACAGTGCCGACAGCAGGGAGAAGCGGATCAGCGCTTCCGGATTGACCGAGCCGTCAGTCGCGACGCACAGCGCGGCGTCGGCTTCGCCGCGGCGGATCGCTTCGACACCGAGCTGGATCGCGGTGGCGCCCGATGCGCAAGCCGTCGAAAGCGAAATAGGGGAGCCTTTGGTGCCGAAGGTGTCGGCGAGGTGATCGGCGACGGAGCCGAACAGGAAGCGACGGTGATATTGCGTGAACTTGCCGCCGCCGCTGACCCGCAGCATTTCATCATAATTGATTTCGGTATTCGAGCCGATGGCGCGGCCGAGTTCCTGACGCTGCGGCCACTCGAGTTCGACCGGTGCGACCGCAAGAAACAGCGGCCCCGGAAAGTCGCCCGCGCTGCCGATTCCGGCCTGCGCGACAGCTTCCTCGGTGGCGATGTCGGCGAGCCGCTCCGAGAGGTCCGTCGATGAAAACGGTTCGACAGGCACGAAGTCGATTGCGCCGGCCATGGTGGTTTTCAGGCCGTCGGTCGGAAAGCGCGTGATGGTGCGGATGCCGGACTCGCCAGCACAGAGCTTGGCCCAGTTGTCGGTCTTGCCGGAGCCGAGAGAAGTCACGACGCCCATGCCGGTGACGACGATGACGGGCCGGCCGAATTTGTCACGCATCGCGGTCATGGTCCCCTCCGTCTCGTCCGCGTCAGCCGATCGCTTCGACCAGCGCCATGCCTTCGCCGCGCCAGTGCCCCGCGCCGATCACGACAATCTGGGTCGGGGGCTTGGACATTTCAATCTCCTGCCCCGATGAATCGGCAGGCGGGAAGAGCGACTTGCGCGACAGCGACAGCGCCGCGACGGCGAGTCCCAGCGGAAATTGAGTTTCCAGCATATGGCCGAAAGTCGTGCCGGTGGCGCGGACCGGCAACTCCGGATGCGCGCGCAGGAAGGCGCGTTCTTCCGCTGTCGCGGGCTCCGCACCGGTCGCTCCGGTGATGATCGCAGTGCTGCCCGCGCGGGCACCCACTTTCGACCACAACGATTCCAGGACCGACGTGATCTCGCCGGAGTGTTTGCGGGGTGCGCGATCGGCAACGACGCTGCTCAGACGGGCGAACGGTTTCGCGC
>JBQCIZ010000081.1:0-6865 GCA_051953235.1 Nitrobacter sp.
TAGTTTCAATATCGAATTGAAGGAGGATGACGAGTTCGTTGGCGACCGGGCGCGAAGAGGAGCTTTCCGGGAGATCCTGGAGAACTTCCGAAAGGCGCTTCGCAAATCCGGGGCGGACCCTTTTGGCGACAAAAGCTCCGATCAGATCGGAAAGCAAACGCTTGACGACATGCTGGCCGGCGAGGATGCGGAAGCCTCCGCGATCATCCACAGCGCCATCGAGGAATTCGCGCAAGAGCTCGCCCATGTCACGCGGCGCTTTCTCAAGACCAAAGCATGGGCCGACACCGAACGCATCGTGGTTGGCGGCGGCTTTCGCAAGAGCCGCGTCGGCGAGATCGCCATCGCGCGGGCAGACCTGATCCTGAAGAGTGAAGGTCACAAGATCCACCTGATCCCGATCCGCTTCGACCCCGACGAGGCTGGCCTGATCGGCTGCCTGCATCTCGCACCCTCATGGATCTTCGAGGCCTTCGACTGCATCCTGGCGGTCGACATCGGCGGCACCAACATCCGCTGCGGCGTGGTCGAGACCAACTGGAAGAAGGCCGCCGATCTCTCCAAGGCGGCCGTCTGGAAGTCGGAACTATGGCGGCATGCCGACGACGAGCCGACGCGCGAGAGCGCGGTAAAAAGGCTCGTGAAAATGCTGAAAGACCTGATCGCAGCGGCGGAAAAGGAGGGACACAAGCTCGCGCCGTTCATCGGCATTTCCTGCCCCGGCGTGATCGACGAGGACGGTTCGATCGAAAAAGGCGCGCAAAACCTTCCCGGCAACTGGGAGAGCAGCAAGTTCAATCTTCCGGCCTCGCTGATCGAGGCGATCCCCGAGATCGGCGGCCACGACACCGCGATCCTGATGCACAACGACGGCGTGGCGCAGGGTCTGAGCGAGATGCCTTCGATGCAGGACGTAAGCCACTGGGGCGTGCTGACCATCGGAACCGGTCTCGGCAATGCCCGTTTCACCAACCGCAAGAAAGAGAAAAAGGCCGACGAGAAGACCCGGAAGGACAAGGGAAAAGACAAGGACAAGAAGAGCAAGGATTGACCTGCGCTCTTTCCCTTTCCGCGAGCCCGTCCAGCCGCCGTCCGCCAGAGCAGCGGGGGCGAGACCCGGCATGGTCGATTTCGGCAAGCCGATCCCGGAACGACGCCGGTAACCTTGACCAGTTAGGTTAAAAACGGGATCGCGTTGCCGGCTTTATAAAGACCGCTACGGTTGACCCGTCGCGCTGGTGGCCTGTGAAGCCGCACTTCCCGGTCACATTTCAATAACGCGGCACGGGGCCGCCGGTTTTTACCGCGTCTGGCGGCCCCACCCGCGCCTGCCGAACCCTGGGCCGAGGCGCCAACTCCTCATCAGGCCGGATCTGCCGATGCGGCCGCTCCGCCTCTTCAGCCCACGGCTGATTTTCCTTCCCTTCGTGCCTTGTCTGGCCCGGCATCCTCGCCTAGAACACGGCCCGACTCGGGCGCAACCCGCCTGTCTGACACTGCGGAGAGGTGGCAGAGTGGTTGAATGCACCGCACTCGAAATGCGGCATAGGTGCAAGCCTATCGGGGGTTCGAATCCCTCCCTCTCCGCCATACAGGCTGAAAACCGGCCGAGCGCTCGACGACAACCAACCCAGGCGACAGTGTCTACCGAAGCGCGCTCTCTTCCGGCGTCCAATCCGCCACCCATTTTCCATCGCGATAGATTTCCTCGCCGACATGAGGAGTGAATTCGACCAGAACCCACCGCCGGGGCACGCCGAGAATTTCAACGCAAACGTCGACGATGCCTTTCGCAAGCTCAAGCCTGTAACCGCTCGGACGCCCTGCCCTGAATTCAACCAACACCATCACGATCGGCTCGAGTCCATCTGCGCCAAGGTGAAACAGATTGTCTTCGCCCAATTCGGCGATTCCGACATTCGGCCGCCAAAGCTGCGTTTTCATTACAGACGCATATAAGCGGCACAAACGATCGGCGAGATCGCGCTTCTGTGCCGCGTCATATTTTGCAGGCAGGTCAACGTGAAGATAGGGCATTGCTTCTTCCTTCAGGGCGATCCAGGACATCCGCCTCCGTTATCGCGTGATATCGTCCATGTGAGATGATATATATCATATTATTGCACCGAGCTGGCCCGCAAGGGCTGCGTTGGCAACCTTGCCCGGCATTGTCGACGCCTCGCCGTCACCGCTTCATGCCCGCCGTGCGGCCGAAAGACTCGGGCACCGACAAATTTGATCGCCTGGCGGCGTTGATTTAGTGCTGGTCCTGGGTGGAATCATGAATACCGCCCATGCGCCGCGCAAACCGGCGCGGGTCTCAGAAACGAGCCTTTGCGCTGGAGCGGTCCGTCGCGAAGACATTGTTACATCATACGTGCGCTGGCAAACGGCAGTCGAAGGATAGAAAGAACATGAAGATCGCAATCGTCGGAGCCGGAGCCGTTGGATGCTACTTTGGGGCCTTGCTCGTCCGTGCAGGACACGACGTTACGTTTCTCGGCAGAAAACCTCACGTCGATGCGATCAATGCGCGCGGTCTCCTACTCGAGATGAGGTCGCAGGAAATTCACTTGCGCGCGCGTGCAATCACCGACGTGGCGGCGCTCGAAACACCCCAACTCGTGCTGTTCTGTGTAAAGTCAGCCGACACGGAACTTACAGGTACAGCCCTCGCCTCGAAGTTGGATAGCGATACGGTTGTCCTGAGCCTGCAGAATGGCGTCGACAACCCGCAACGTCTCCGCGCGATCATCGGCAATCTCGTCATCCCCACTGTCGTCTATGTCGGCGCAGAAATGGCCGGGCCGGGCCACGTCAAACATCACGGGCGCGGAGAGCTGATCATCGGGTCTTCGCCGCGCAGCGAGATGCTGGCTCACACGCTTGAGGCCGCCGGCATTCCAACCACGGTCGCCGACGACATCGAAAAGGTGCAATGGATGAAGCTCGTCACGAACTGCGCTTACAACGCCCTGTCGGCCGTGGCGAACATCCCGTACGGCCCGATGGCCGAAGTCGAAGGGACGAACGAATTCGTCGCAAGCGTGGTCGAAGAATGCGTCGCGGTCGCACGGGGATGCGGTGTCATTCTGCCGGACGACATGGTCCAGCAGATAGCGAAAATTCCGGCTGCGATGCCCACGCAATTTTCCTCGACGGCACAGGATCTCGCCCGCGGCAAACCGACCGAGATCGATTTCCTGAACGGCTTCGTGGTTCGGAAAGGAACCGAACTCGGCCTTCCGACACCAAGCAATTTTGCACTGCAGACCATGGTCAAGTTGGCGGAACGCGGCAGGGCTATTTCACTCGCAATGAAAGCCTGACCCCGCACACGAGCCGCGTCCGGCGACATGACCTACTCGCCGTAGCTCCGCAAGCGATCCAGATCGAGAATGGTCACGCCGCCATATTCGAGACGGAGCAGGCCTTCCTTCTCGAGCCGCTTCAGACACTGGTTGGCGTTCTGCCGCGAGATGCCCGACAGCGCACCGATCTCCTCCTGCGTGATCTCGAGATGGCGGTTGAGATCGGGATAGAGGATTGGATTGAACAGCGTGGCGATCGAACGCGCCAGCCGCGCGGTGACATCCAGCGTACGCCCGTATTCGACCAGCCCGATAAACTGGCCGAGCCGTTCGTTCAATTGCGCGACGAGGAAGCGATTGAAGGCCACGCTGTTATCGTAAAGCCAGAAGAAGGTCGCCTGATCCATCAGGGCGACACGGCTGTCTCGCAGCGCCACCATGTCGTAGCGACGCTCCTCCTTCTTCAGCATTGTGCCTTCGCCGAACCAGGCGCCGGCAGTCAGGCCCGTGAACGTCATCGCCTTGCCGCCGCGCGAGACCACGCTCATGCGCGTCAACCCGGAGACGACGCCAGTCCAGTAGTCGAAGCGGTCGCCGCGCAGAAAAACGAACTCGCCGGTGCGGTACGACCGCTCCGTGATCCCGGCGCAAGCCGCTTCCAGTTCATGTTCGGATAGGTCGCGCGACCAGATCGCGATATTCCGCAGGTAGTCCGGTGCGACCGTCATGTCATTGCACCGATATTATTGCGACGCAGCATTCGCTGGAACGTGCACGTGCGAAATTTGCCACCGAATTGTCGAGCGCAAGACATTTCATGAAAGAGCTTTACCGTATGAAAGCGGTCGCGCCCAACAGGGACCTTGGGCGTAGCACGATCGCACATGGCATCCGGTGTACCAGGGCGGCCAACGTTTTCGCCGCATGGTCTCCCCGACGTGCCCCCTATAGGATCGCGCAACAACCGAAACGCCAGATGAAGAGCGCGCCAAGCGCCTGATTTGGGAGGATTGATTGAACAATACGTTGGAGGTGCGCGGGGTTTCGTTACGCTTCGGCGGCGTGCGTGCGCTCACCGATGTCAGCTTTGCCGTCAGGGACGGCGAGTTGTTTTCGATCATCGGCCCCAACGGGGCCGGCAAGACTTCAATCGTCAATTGCATCTCCGGCCGCTATCACCCGACCGAAGGCAGGCTGTCCTACCGCGGCCAGGACATCACAGGCCTGACGCCGAATGCGCGCGCCGCGCTGGGCATCGGCCGCACCTTCCAGAATCTTGCGCTGTTCCACCACATGAGCGTGCTCGACAACATCATGGTCGGCCGCCACCACCTTCTGAAAAACAACTTCATCACCGGCTCGCTGTACTGGCTGACCGGTGCCCGCCGCGAGGAACTGGAACACCGCCGCAAGGTCGAGGAGATCATCGACTTCCTCGATCTGCAATCGGTGCGCAAGGCGACCGCCGGCACGCTGCCCTATGGCCTGCGCAAGCGCGTGGAATTGGCACGCGCCATGGCGCTGGAGCCGAAGCTGATCCTGCTTGATGAGCCGATGGCCGGCATGAACTTCGAAGAGAAGGAAGACATGGCGCGCTACATCGTTGACCTCAACGAAGAGTTCGGCATGACGGTCGTGATGATCGAGCACGACATGGGCGTGGTGATGGACATCTCCCATCGGGTCGTGGTGCTGGATTTCGGCAAGAAGATTGCCGAGGGCGACCCGGCCGCCGTGCTCGCCGATCCGCACGTCAAGCGCGCCTATTTGGGTGAAGAAGACGAGGTGCTGGCCGGTCCCGACGATACGCCGGTCAAAGCGGAGGCGCGCGCATGACCCGCACGCCAGCGTTCGACTATCACGACCGCGTTGCCCAGGCTGCGACCTTCCCGAAAATGCTGCGGCTGAATGCGCGCGAACACGGCAACGAGATCGCACTGCGCGAAAAGGATTTCGGGCTGTGGAAACTGCTCACCTGGGAACAGTACCATTCCCGCACCCGCGACTTCGCACTCGGGCTGGTGGAACTTGGCCTTGGCCAAGGCGATGTGATCGGCATCATCGGCGACAACCGCCCGGACTGGGTCGCCGCTGAGATCGCCGCCCACGCCATCGGTGCGATGAGTCTCGGGCTTTATCGCGACGTTCTGGAGGAGGAAGCCGCTTACCTCCTGAGCTATGGCGAGGCCAAGGTGGTGTTCGCCGAGGATGAGGAGCAGGTCGACAAGCTGCTCAGTCTTGGCGACCGCGCATCGAGCGTACGTCACATCGTCTATTCCGATCCGCGCGGCATGCGTAAATACGACGACCCGCGGCTGATGACTGCCGACAAGCTGGCCGAGATGGGCCGCTCCCGCGCCGCCCGCGAGCCGGAATTCTATGATGGGCTGGTCGACGCCACCGACGCCAACGTCGTCGCCACCCTCTGCACGACATCGGGCACGACAGCCAATCCCAAGCTCGCGATGCTGTCGGCGGGCGCCGTGCTGCGTCATTGCGCCACCTATCTCACCTTCGACCCCAAGGGGCCGGATGATGAATACGTCTCGGTGCTGCCGCTGCCATGGATCATGGAGCAGATCTACGCGCTCGGCATGGGCCTGCTCTCGCGCATGAGGGTCAACTTCGTCGAAGAGCCCGAGACGATGATGAACGATTTCCGCGAGATCGCGCCGACCTTCGTGCTGTTCGCTCCGCGCGTCTGGGAATCGATCGCGGCGGAGGTGCGTGCCCGCGTGATGGATTCCTCCGCGCTGAAGCAGAGCCTCTATGGCCTCGGCATGAAGACCGGCCTCGCCGCGCTGGCGCAGGGTAAGCATTCCGCGGTGGCGGATACGCTGTTGTTCCGCGCACTCCGTGACCGCCTCGGCTTCACCCGGCTGCGCTCGGCGGCAACCGGCGGTGCCGCGCTCGGGCCTGACACCTTCAAGTTTTTCCGCGCCATGGGTGTTCCACTGCGCACCCTGTACGGCCAGACTGAACTGCTCGGTGCCTATACTCTGCACCGCGAGGAGCATGTCGATCCGGACACCACAGGCGTGCCGATGGCCGACGACATCGAAATCCGCGTCGACAATCCGGATGCTAACGGCGTCGGCGAAATCGTGGTGCGTCATCCCAACATGTTCCTTGGCTACTACAAGAATCCCGAAGCCTCGCAGGCCGACATGGACAACGGCTGGATGCGCTCCGGAGATGCCGGCTATTTCAACGACAGCAAACAGCTCGTCGTCATCGACCGCATCAAGGATCTGGCGCAGACCTCACACGGCGATCGCTTCTCGCCGCAATACATCGAAAACAAGCTGAAGTTCTCGCCCTATGTCGCCGAAGCCGTCGTTCTTGGCGACTGCCGCGACAAGCTGGCCGCGATGATCTGCATCCGCTTCTCGATCCTGTCGAAGTGGGCAGAAAAGAACCGCATCGCCTTCACCACCTATACCGACCTGTCATCGCGGCCCGAGATCTATGCGCTGCTGCGCAAGGAGGTCGAGGCGGTCAACGCAACGCTGCCACCGGCGCAACGCATCGCGAAATTCCTGCTGCTCTACAAG
>JBQCIZ010000082.1:0-2133 GCA_051953235.1 Nitrobacter sp.
CGAAATCTATTCCGATATCGCCTTCGGTCAGCACGGCAGCGCCGAGTTCAGCGTCGACAAGCTTCTCGCCGAGCATCCGGAATACTTCGTCTTCAACGGCTCGGTCGGTGCGCTGACCAAGCTGCATCCGCTGCATGCGAAGGTCGGCGACAGGATCCGGATCTTCTTCGGCGTCGGCGGACCGAACTTCACATCGTCCTTTCACGTCATCGGCGAGATCTTCGACAAGGTCTACATGCTAGGCGGCGTGACCTCGCCGCCGCTCGAGGGAATTCAGACGGTTACAGTGCCGCCGGGCGGCGCCGCGATCACCGAGTTCAAGGTCGAGGTGCCCGGCAACTACACGCTTGTCGATCATGCGCTGGCGCGCGCCGAACGCGGCCTGCTCGGCATCCTCAACGTCGAGGGTCCGAAAAACCCGGAAATCTACAACGGCGAGGTGATGCCCGGCATGGGCCACTGACCGGGACACGGACTCGTTGAAGCGCAGTTATAGCCCGATCGGCGCTGGTCGAACGAATGCAAGAGAGTGAGCGGCATGCCTGTCGCAGCGCGCCGCCACTCGATGGGATCGTTTGATCCTGTCCTGGTTCTCAGGCGGATCCAGCGGACGGCAGGACTAGCGGCGTGCCGGTCGCTTGAGTTCGGCGACCCGATGCTTTTCTCCGACCAACTTTCCTCCGGCAAGCAGGCTGCTGCAATGCCAGCGGGCTTCTCTCAATAGCCAGCCCAAAAAGACCTTGGTGTTCGTGCATTCGAGGTAGGTTTTGTAGGTGAGTGTATCCGTACACGTTGGCGAGAAGCTCGAGACTGAATCTTCGCCCTCCGAGGAGCTGCATCCAACCCAGGGGACGTCGCCGTGCCTGAAGCTTGTTGCGCAACCACCGTTGCAACTGCTGCTGGCTCTCTCAAGCCTGGCAATCTTCCCCAATACTGAATCAGGCGCAGCCGATGGCGTTTGAGTGGCTGACGATGCCCGGCGGGATGCCTCCGCGCTTGCCGTTTGCTTCGCCCTGTGTGGCTTCGCTACCTGCTTCGACGCTTCGACCGTGATGCGTGGAAGCGCAGCGGAGCCGGTTGCGGTTTGCGATACTGCCGTGCCGCTCAGGCCGCACAGCACTGCAGTTGATAAAATAACGACGGCTGATGGCGTGACAAAAATCGACGACAATCTCATGACACCCTCCCAAACCCGGGACGGAAGTGTCGTCCCGACCAAGGCGCGGTATCACAAATTCCGAACTGGCTCATTGAGCGCCAAAGAGATATCTGCCGATCGCCATCGGCATGGCGGCCGGTGGCAGCCAAGGAGAACGCTGATCGATGGCGCGGTTGCGATATCTGTTTTCCGGCCTGTCGCGATATATTGCTGCGGCTGTACAAGGCGGGGTAGTTACGCAGACTAAAGCGACCGGCTGACCGCGATCGGCGCGGTGTGCTGGCGTGGCGGGCCGCTGCGTTGGCCGTTGGCCGTATAAGTTTGCGGCATGGTGCGGCGCTGCGCTTCGGCGCTGACGCCGCGCACGATGCCTTCGGACACGGCATGCGCCGTGGCAAGCACCGTCAAATTCACCTGCAGCATGGCGCGAAACATGTCGTGATGGCGCTGCAAGGCGGCGAGCAGGTCCGGCACCGATTGCGTCATGTAGGCCTGACTGCTCTTGAACCGGCTGATTTCGCGGGCGTAGCGGCGCGATAGTTCGCTCTTTTGCTTCTCGAGCGCCATGCCGTCGCGGATTTTGCCGGCGCGCACCAGTTCGGTCTCGCGCTCGATGACGGCGAGCAGCGCGTTCATCGTTTCCAGCATGTTGTCGGCAAGCTTGCGTGCGTCCGCGGGCGTCGTGATCGGTGGAAGAGGGGCTGGCGCGTGCTGCGTCTGGGGAGTCGGCGTCATTGAGCTTCCTTAGGAGCCGCGCTGGTCTGGCTCGCCTGCTGCATGATGAGGGTGCGGAACACCGCATCGGAGACGCCGACGCCGCCGGCCTTGGCGAACGATTTGGAATACTGCTCGGTCAGCATCGAGCGCCACACGCCGGTGCTCTGCGTATCGCCGAACGGACCTTCACCCTTGAGACCCGTGGTCATCTGCGAGAACATCGAGTTCAGAAACATCGCCTCGAAATCCTGCGAGGT
>JBQCIZ010000083.1:0-5077 GCA_051953235.1 Nitrobacter sp.
GCGTGAAGCGGCATCCACGACAGCAGAGCGATCAGAAATGCGGCCGCGCGAATGATCTTCATGGCTCTGCTGCCTGTTGAAACGGTGCGGAAAGGGACGATGCGGTCAAGCCTGGCAAACGTCTGTTCTGGTGCGGGATCAGGGGCCGATTGCGCGGCTACGCAAGTGACGCGATTCGGATTGCACAAAATAATATGCAGAAATCCGGCGCTTGTATGTAATCCGCTTCAGCTGCCGTTCCCAATCCGGTGCGAGGGCAGTAGATCCAGTTTCATTGCATTTATGCGACTGAATTTGGCGACATTTTGCGCGACTCGCGTGGCGACGCAGCGCGACGGCGTCTTCGCACTTCGTGCATAAATCGTGCAGCGGCGGGGCAGGATACTGCTCCCGTACCCCGTCGGAATGCGTCTCGATCGGAAGGGATCAGGAGAGTTTCGTCAGTCCGGTCGGCGGCCCGTCGATTCCGGTCCAGCCGCCGTCGACGAACAGCGTGCTGCCGCTGACGTAGCTTGCCGCGTCCGATGCGAGATAGGCGACGGCGGTTGCGACTTCGTCGGAGCTGCTCCAGCGATTAAACACGGTATGCGCAGCATACAGGTTGTAGATGTCCGGCCGTTGCTTGAACGGTTCGGTCAGGGTCGTCTCCGCGATGCTCGGCGCGATCGCGTTGACGCGAACGCCGTTGCGGCCGACTTCTGACGCAAAACCCTTCACCAGCAGGCTGATCGCGGCCTTGGTCGAGCCGTAAACCGCAAGCCCGGGTTCGATCGTGACGGCGCGCACCGACGAACATGCGATAATGCTGCCGCCGCTTTTCTGCTTTGTCATGATGCCGCCGAAGGCCTGAAAGAACCACACGGTCCCCTTGATGTTGAGCGTGAGCACGCGATCAAGGTCCTCGTCGGTGTAGTCGAGAATGGTCTTGCGGATGTTGAGCCCTGGCGTTGTGACAGCGATGTCCAGCCGTGGAAACTTTGCCTTCACGGTTTCGGCGAGTGCTACGACGTCGGAACGTTGTGCGGCATCGCATGCGACGCCGTCCGCCACGCCGCCGCGTTCGCGAATTCCTGCCGCCGTCGCCTCGGCGCCATCCCTGGTGCGGTCGGCACATATGACGCTCGCGCCAAGCGATGCCAGTGCTTCCGCCGATGACTTTCCGATTCCGGCGGCGGCGCCGAGCACGACCGCGGTCTTGCCGGTGAGATCGAACAGTTTGCGATAATCGGTCATCGTAATTTTCCTTGCGCGGTCAAACAGATGATGGCCTCCGGCGAAAACAATCCAACGCGCTTGATTTGTCGGAGGCGAGCTTTGTATACTAATATATTAGTTGGGATGGAAGCTTGGATGCCGGCGCGCGCGGGGAAAACCAGCGACAGGGCGACAACTGCGGCGCGGCTGCGGCGCGGTACGCGGCCGCGCAGTGCCACTGCCGCCGCGCGGATCTACCAGCTGCTCCGTGGTGAACTGATCTCCCTGCAAAGAAAGCCAGGCGACCTGATCTCGGAAGCCGAGATTGCGCTGGCGAACGGCGTCAGCCGGACACCGGTGCGCGAAGCCATCCTGAAGCTGGCCGACGACGGTCTTGTCGATATCTTTCCGCAATCCGGCATCTGCGTGTCGCGGATACCCATGGCGGCGCTTCCCGAAGCCATTCTGGTTCGCAAGGCGCTGGAGGAAACCACGGCGCGTCTCGCCGCAGAGCGCGCGACCTCAAGCCAGGTGATGGCGCTGCATGCGATTGTCGAGCGCCAGCGCGAGGCGAACGCAGCTTCCGACAATGATGCGTTCCATCAGGCTGACGAACTGTTCCATGCGACGGTCGCCGAAGTCGCGCGTCATCCCGGAATCTGGACGCTGATTCAGCAGGTCAAGATTCATGTCGACCGTTATCGCCGGCTGACGCTGCCCCAGGAGGGGCGTATCGCGCGCGCGATCGGAGAACACGAAGCCATTCTCGCTGGAATCGAGGCGCGGGACCCTGCGCAGGCGCGATCTGCGATGGAGGCGCACCTCGAGCGCCTGCTGCGCGACATTTCGGCAACCCAGAACATCAATCCCGATTTTTTTGAGCCATGACAACAACACGACGCGGCCGGAAACAAGCCGCGCGAACGGGAGGAATGACATGAAGCGGTCTTCTGACAGCCGGATTTGCGGAGGCGCCGCGTGACTCAGGCGGGTGACGCGGACGCCATGCTGGCTGCGGGAGCGCAAGGCGTTCCCGGCCATTCGGCGGTTCCATCGCGACAAGGCGAAATCGCCGTGTTGCGCTGGCTCGATGTCGCCGCCGAAATGGCGGTGGTAATTGCGCTGCTGGTCGAACTCGGTCTCGTTATCGCCAACGTCGCGGATCGCCTGTTCTTTGCCCATTCCTTTCTGTGGACCGACGAGGCCGCACGGCTGGCCCTGTCGATTCTGGCGTTCGTCGGTGGCGCGGTCGCCTATCGCCGGCGGGATCATGCCTTCGTCCGGGTCGTTCTCAGTCGTCTGCCGAGGCGCGGCGAGCGTGCATGTCTGGCGCTCGCCGATGTCGTCGTTCTCTTCATCTCGGCCATTACCTTCGCGACCTCGATTGAATTCATCGCATCGAGTTGGGATGAACTGACGCCGATCCTGCAACTGCCGGCAGCGCTGATCGCGATGCCGCTGCCGATCGGTCTTGTCCTGCTCATGATCTATTCGGCCGTCAACCTGAAGCGCGACCACGGCCGCATGGCCATCGGTGTCGGCCTCGGCTTCGCACTCGTCATCGGCATTGCCGCGCTGACCCGCGATATCTGGCTGCCGCTGCTCGGCGACGATGCCGCGATCATCGCGGCGCTGTCGCTGTTTTTCGTTGCGATCCTCGCCGGTGTTCCGGTCGGCTTCGTGCTGTTGCTGGCGACTGCGACGTACCTGTGGGGCACCGGCGCCGCCTCGCTGGTGGTGCTGCCGCAGACCATGGTCAACGGCACCGGCAATTTCATCCTGCTGGCTGTGCCCTTCTTCATCCTGGCCGGCCTCGTGATGGAGCGCGGCGGAATCAGCGTCCGCCTGGTGCAGTTCATTCACGCGCTGGTCGGCCATGTGCGCGGTGGCCTGCTTCAGGTCACGGTCGGCAGCATGTATCTCGTCTCGGGCCTGTCCGGCTCGAAGCCCGCCGACGTTGCGGCGGTCGGCACCGTGATGCGCGACGAATTGACCGAACGCCACGGCGCGGCCGAAGGCGCCGCCGTTCTCGCGGCCTCCGCCGTGATGGGCGAGACCGTGCCACCCAGCATCGCCATGCTGATCGTGGGATCGATCACCAACGTCTCGCTGGGCGCCATGTTCATCGGCGGCATCATTCCGGCAGCCGTGATGGCGCTGTGCCTGATGGTGATGATCTACGTGCGAGCCGGCAGTGCGCCGCGCCTGCCCCGCGCCGATGTTCGGACGATCACGCGCGCGGGCATCGGAGCGATCCTTCCGTTGCTGATGCCGGGCCTGCTGATGGCCGGCATCCTGTTCGGCGTCGCCACACCGACCGAGATCGCAGCGCTCGCCGTTGTCTATGGAATTCTGCTGTCGGCGCTGATCTATCGCGAGATGACGCTGCAAAGCTTCATGCGCATCGTGATCGATACCGCTGCGCTGACCGGCGTGCTGCTGTTCATTTTTGCGGCCGCCTCGAGCTTCTCATGGACGCTGACCGTCGCGTTGCTGCCGCAACGGCTTGTGGCGTTGCTGCAATCGGTCGGCGACAGCAGCATGATCTTCATGGTCTGCTCGATCGTCCTGCTCATTCTGGTCGGCGTATTGCTGGAAGGGTTGCCTTCGCTCAACGTGCTGGCGCCATTGCTGTTGCCGATCGCCGGCAAACTCGGCTTGAGCGAACTGCATTACGCGCTGGTTCTGATCATTGCCATGGGCATCGGCGGCTTCATGCCGTTCGCGGGCGTCGGGTTCTACGTTTGCTGCGCGGTCATGCGCTGCAATATCGAGACGGCGTCGCGGGCGATGCTGCCCTATCTCGTCGTCCTGATCGGCGGCCTGCTGATCGTGGCCTTCTTCCCGTGGCTGACGCTGTTTCTGCCGCACTATTTCGGATTTCGCGGATAACGAACCGTCCGTGGTATCGCGGACATAAGACCCTCAAGGAGGAAAGTATGGATCGACGATCGTTTCTGAAAACCGGCGCGGGAGCCGCCAGCCTGACGCTGGCCGCGCCCTATATCGCGCGCGCGGCGGTCACTACGCTTCGCTTCGCGCATTTCGCCGATGAAAATCATCCGGCGAATATCGCAGCCAAGCAATTTGCCGCCAATGTCGAGAAGCGCACCAACGGCGCGCTCAAGATTGCGATCTTCCCCAACAATCAGCTCGGCGGTCCTCCGGAGCAGGCGCAGCAGATCAAGCTCGGCACCATCGACATGGGCCTGCCGACGCAAGGCCAGCTCGACAAGTACGACAAGGCGTTCGCGGCCATGGAACTGCCGTTCATCTTCAACGGTCCGGAAGAGGCCTTTCCGATTCTCGATGGCCCGACGATGGACTGGTTCCGCCCACTTGCCGAGAAGCAGGGCTTTGTGCTGCTGCGCAACTGGGAATACGGCTTCCGCAATCTCACCAACAGTGTGCATCCGATCAACAGCCCCGACGACGTGAAGGGATTGAAGATTCGCACGCCGCCCGAGTTGCAGATTCAGGCCTCGATGGAAGCGCTCGGCGCGGTGGTTCAGGCGATCGCTTTCCCCGAGCTTTATCTCGCGCTCTCGCAGAAGGTGGTCGATGGCGAGGAGAACCCGATCGCGGTGATCTACTTCAACAAGATCGCCGAAGTTCAGAAGCACCTCGCGCTCACCCGTCATATCTACAACAACATGATCCATACCGTCGGTGTGAACACGTGGAAGCGTTTGACGCCGGAACAGCAGACGATCTTCCGCGAGGAAAGCAAGACGTCGGGCGAATTGATGCGCAAGCTGATCGCCGAGGCGGAAACGGATCAGATTGCGAAATTGGAGAAGGCGGGAATGCAGATCACCCGTCCCGATCTGGCGCCGTTCCGCGCCAAGATGGATCCGGCCTACAAGCGCATCGCGGATTATGC
>JBQCIZ010000084.1:0-2215 GCA_051953235.1 Nitrobacter sp.
ATCGGCGCGGTCATCAACACCGCCAAGGTCGAGCCGGGCGCGAAGGCGATTGTATTTGGCCTCGGCGGCATCGGCCTCAACGTGCTGCAGGGCCTGCGGCTCGCCGGCGCCGACATGATTATCGGCGTCGATCTCAACAACGACCGCAAGGCGTGGGGCGAGCGCTTCGGCATGACGCACTTCGTCAATCCGAAGGAGCTCGGCAAGGACCTCGTCCCTCACCTTGTCGACATGACGAAATCCGGCGCCGACCAGATCGGCGGCGCGGACTACACCTTCGATTGCACCGGCAATGTCACGGTGATGCGTCAGGCACTGGAAGCCTGTCATCGTGGATGGGGCCAGTCGATCGTGATCGGCGTGGCGCCTGCAGGCGCCGAGATCGCAACCCGGCCGTTCCAGCTTGTCACCGGGCGGGTCTGGAAAGGCACGGCCTTCGGGGGCGCGCGCGGCCGCACCGATGTGCCGAAGATCGTCGACTGGTACATTCAGGGCAAGATCCAGATCGACCCGATGATTACCCACATCATGCCGCTCAGCGACATCAACAAGGCGTTCGACTTGATGCACAAGGGTGAATCGATCCGCAGCGTCGTCACCTTCTGACGGCGGCGCGATCATCCTCATCGGCATCGTCCGGATCACCAGTCATGAAACTCGATTTCGTCACCGTGGACGTCTTCACGGATACGCAATTCGCCGGCAATCCGCTCGGCGTCGTGCTCAATGCCGAGGGACTCTCGACCGGGCAGATGCAGGCGATCGCAGCCGAATTCAATCTCGCAGAAACCACCTTTGTCCTGCCGCCGAAGGATTCCGCGAATACCGCCGAGGTGCGTATCTTCACGCCGCGTTACGAGATGCCTTTTGCCGGCCATCCCAATGTCGGCACGGCCTACGCCCTCGCCCGCACGGGCACGAACTATGGGCGGCCGGTTCCGCAAGACCGGGTGCTGTTCGAGGAAAAGGCCGGTCTCGTTCCGATCACGCTGCTCCACGGTGATGGCGGAGCGATCTCGGGCGCCCGCCTCGCCTCTCCGCAACAACTATCGGTCAGCGCGGACATCCCCGTCGAGCTCGTTGCCTCGGCGTGCTCGCTGGCGCCGGACGATATTTTGACCGCCCATCATCACCCTTGCATTGCGTCATGTGGCGCAGCCTTCATCCTCGCCGAGCTGAAAAGCCGCGATGCGCTGGTCCGCGCAGCGGCCCGCACCGACATCTTCCAGAACGAGATCGCAAAGCTGCCGGTGACCAGCATCCTGATCTATACGCAGGTCAACGAGTCGGAGATCGACATTCGAGCGCGCATGTTCGCGCCGCATCACGGCATCCCCGAGGATCCCGCCACAGGCAGCGCCAACGTGGCCTTGATCGGACTACTGGCGAAACTGCGGCCCGAGCGCGACCTGCGCCTTGCAAAACGCATCGCGCAAGGCGTCGAGATGGGCCGCCCGAGTTTGCTGCTGGCGGAAGCTGAAAAGATAAACGGGGTCGTGACAACCACATCGGTCGGCGGCCGATGCGTTCACGTCATGAGTGGATCGATCGACGTGAGGTGATCAAAAATCTTCCGGACAGGGATCGACAATCTTCCAGAGTTCCGGACCGTTCTTGATCTTCTTCATGTCCGTGGTGAGGCCGCCATGGCGGCGAATCCAGTCCTTCACCGAAGCCGGATAGTAGGACATCAAGTCGGATGTCCCTTCGTAGCTCGTCACCTTGATGCCGAAGGTGAAGGCCTTGTCGTAATAGGCCTCGTGAAAGCCAAGGCTCGCGCGCGGCGTCACGCAGATCTTGTTCATCGGCACGATGCCGAACACCATGGTGCAGGCCGACTTGCAGATTCCGTCGATGATCACGCGCTCATGGCGATCACGAATTCGCTCGTACTTCGCCTTGTATTCCGTGACATAGCCGCCGTGGTCTCGGGTGATGTGCAGGTCGGCGTGCGCCGGCGCGATAGACAGAACCAGCAGGACTGAAAGGATGGCAAATCGCATGGGGCGGCGGGTGATCTGGGGACAGCCTGGATTCGGGAGCATGAGTCGGCGCGGGGCGCGCGGCCCTTACCGGACTCTGCGCCGACACCCTTGGCATTTCGTTAAGCACCCCACTCTGGCTGAAAAACGGCAGCCGCGCGCCAAATCCAGCCGCTCTCACTGATGGGCGAGCTTTCCGGCCATTACCGGCTGTTGCGGCGAGGCCTTATCGA
>JBQCIZ010000085.1:0-4505 GCA_051953235.1 Nitrobacter sp.
CGCCGCGCGAAGCGGCGGAGAACCAGCGTCGAAATGCGTCTGCGATGAGCGACCGACACGCGCGCCTTGGACGGATGAGGATTCCCGCGAATCCCGTTGAGTTGATGAGGACTCTTCAGCGAATCCTTTTTAATCCGGGACGGCCGGCAATGCACTATCTTGAAATGCCGCGAATCCCCAGGGTGCGCTTTGGGGAAATCAGGATTTGATCAATCGCGCGGCGTAGAAGCCGTCGAGGCCGCCCAGCCGGGGATCGTCGTGCGGCAGATGGCAGGGCAGGGTGCGCAAGTCGCCGTCCGGCGTCAGGATGTCCGTCAGGCCAGCTACTTCGGATGCACCGATCGGCGCACGCCGCACGCCGGATTCGGATGCGAGCAGCGCATTGACGGCCTGCTCGCCCTCCTCCGGTTCCAGCGAGCAGGTGCAATAAACCAGCGTCCCGCCCGATTTGAGCAGTGCGACTGCCTTTTGCAGCAGCCGCTTCTGCAGGGCCGTCAGTGCAGCGATGTCCGATTCCTGCTTGAGCCAGGCGACGTCCGGGTGACGGCGGATGGTGCCGGTGGCGGAGCAGGGCGCATCGATCAGCACGCCGTCAAACTCTTCTGTGCTGGATTCATCCTGCCACTCGGTCGCATCGGCGACGAGCGCGCGTGCGTTCAGCGACAGGCGGCCGAGATTGTCGCGCAGTCGCGCCACGCGATTGGGCGATCGATCGATCGCGGTCACATCGGCGCCGGCATGCGCGAGTTGCGCTGTCTTGCCGCCCGGCGCTGCGCAGAGATCGACGATGCGCCGTCCGGCAAGATCGCCGAACAATTGCGCCGGCAAGGCAGCGGCGGCGTCCTGCACCCACCAGCGGCCTTCGGAAAATCCGGGCAGCATCGTCACCGACCCCTGCAGCAACGTACGAACTGTGCCGGTCGGCAGCGTCTCGCCATGCAGGCGCGTCGCCCACTGCGCGGCATCCGATTTCACGGTGAGATCGAGCGACGGTTCGTGGCTGATCGCAGCGGCGATGGCCTTCGCATTGCTTTCGCCGTAGTGCGCGATCCACCGCGCCATTAGCCACGGCGGAATATCGAGCGTCTCCGCGCGGACCTCGTCGATCAGCGGTTGCCCCTCGCGCGCGCACCGGCGCAGCACCGCATTCACAAGTCCCGCATATTTCGCGGCGCGCCGGTCCGACTGCACGAGCCGCACCGACAGATCGACCGCTGCGTGATCCGGCACATCCATCCAGAGAATTTGCGCCGCGCCGATCAGAAGCGCGCTTTGCGCGCGCGGCGCGTCGGTCGGGATACCGCGATCGAGTAGCCGCGACAGCACGTGACCGAGGGTTCCTAGCCGCCGCAGGATCGTCGCCACAAGGCGCCGCATCAGGGCGCGGTCGCGATCGGCAAGTGCTTTCAAGCCAGGATGCGCGGCGGCGCCGTCAAGCTGTTCGTCGAGCGTGCGATGCTTGTGCAGCACGCCGTCAAGAATATCCGCTGCGATGCGCCGGGCTGCGAGGCCAGGGACCTCGGTGGGCGGTGCGAATCTGGTTGACGGCATGAGGCGGGAACATCGCTAAAGAGAAAAAATGACGGACAACGCGTCTGCATCGTCCGCAACGGCGGGAAAACAGTCGTGACATGCGAATATGCCAAATATAAGAATCGCCATCAGGATCTTACAGCCTTGTTCTTTGGTTCTGGCTTCCCATAATTTTTGTGCGACGTCTCCGGGGACAATTTTTGAATGCGATGATCCCAATGGGAGGATCTGACAATGGCAGATGACACCTCCGTGTTGCCGCAGACGGTTCCATCCGGTGCGCGCAAGCCGCTGACGCCGGAAGCTCAGCGTGCGCTTGCCGAAGCCGAGGCTCGCCGCGCCGCCGCGCAAGCCGATGCTGCCGCTCGGCCGAAGGAGTTTCAGGGCCCGAAAGGGCTCGAACCGACCCGGTTCGGCGATTGGGAGCGCAACGGGATCGCATCCGACTTCTGATCGGCGATTCCCTCAGCCACGTATTCACCCCTCCCTGCGATAGGGTTTGCGGCCGCGACGCGACTCACCCTATCATAGGAATATGTACCCATACACCAGAATAAATGCATCGTCAGGGCAGCGCTGGCGCAGCCGGCTGTCGCCGATGCTGCCCTGGATCTTCATTCTGGGTGTGGTGGCCGGGACCATGTTGCCGATCCGGCGCTGGGTGCATTGGCCGCCCACGGTGGTTACCCATTCGAGCCAGCCCGAGGCTGACACCCGCGCGATCTGGACGCGTGCCGGCAACTCCGATGTCCGTCATCCCGTCGATGTCATCCGAACCATCGATGGCGGCACGTTCGAGGCGCGCGTGCATCTGTGGCCGGGCCTCGACATGACGACGCGGGTGCGGTTGCGCGGCATCGACGCGGCGGAATTGAAAGCCTCATGTCCGGAGGAACTGCGGCTCGCGGAAGCCGCCAGCGCCGCGTTGCGCGATCTGCTCGGCGAGGGCGGCGTCACGATCTACAATATCGGCCCCGATAAATATAACGGTCGCGTGGTGGCCGATGCGGCCACAGCGCGGACACCTGATATTTCGGCGGCGATGCTCGCGAGCGGTCACGCCCGCAACTACCACGGCGGGCATCGCGGAAGCTGGTGCAACAGCGCGAGCCGGTGAATCGTTACACAAGAAAAAGCCGCGCTTCAGCGCGGCTTTGGGTCGTCCGTTCGCAACAATCAGCGCTGCGTCACCACAACGGGCGTGCCGACCGAGACGCGCTGATAGAGATCGCTGATATCGGCGTTGTACATGCGGATGCAGCCGTACGACACGAAATGACCGATCGATTCCGGCCGGTTGGTGCCGTGGATCGCATACTGCCCGCCGCCGGAGAGCGTCATGGCTGCAACTCCCATCGGGTTCGACGGCGAGCCGCCGGCAATGACGTCCGGAATCCTCGGATTGTCGTGCTTCACATCGGCCGGCGGAGCCCATGCCGGCTTGCTGTACTTGCCATCGATACGCGCCGTGCCGCTCCATTGCTTGCCGGCCTTGCCGACGCCGACGGGATAGCGGATCGCGCGATCCTGATCGACGATCAGATAAAGCCGGCGCTCCTTCGTCTTCACCACGATCGTGCCGGGTGCATAGTCGCCGCGATAGCTCACCACGTCCGGCCGCGCTTCAGCCGACGCGATTCCCGTCATGCTCACTCCGGCAGTGACAGCCAGCGCCAGCGCGATCTTCGCAAACATTCCCTTGCTCCAAATTCCGCCGCAGGCGTCACATGAGACGCTGCGCAATCCGAAGAATTTCCGGATTTGTGAACCGTTTTCGCCCACGCATTGTTAACCGGGTTCGTTAACCGACCGCTCCCGGAAAGGCGCGATGCGCTGCGTGGCGGCGGCATCAAAATAAAATCCCGCAAACAAAGTAAATGACCGGAAAACAACACCCCGACGCAAAGCAGCCGCCGGCGCGGGCCAGCGGCTGACAATCGCGTGAGGAGATGACGAGATAGCTCTTAGGCCGCCGCGCCCTTCTTGTTCTGGCGGTTCTTGACGAGATCGTCGACCACGGCCGGATCGGCGAGGGTGGAGGTGTCGCCGAGGCTCGAGGGCTCGTCTTCCGCGATCTTGCGCAGGATGCGGCGCATGATCTTGCCGGAGCGGGTTTTTGGCAGGCCGGGCGCGAACTGGATCAGATCTGGAGAAGCAATGGGTCCGATGTCCTTGCGAACCCAGGCGACCAACTCCTTGCGCAGCGTCTCGGTGGGCTCGGTGCCCGCCATCAACGTCACGTAGGCGTAGATGCCCTGGCCCTTGATGTCGTGGGGATAGCCGACCACGGCGGCTTCTGACACCGCATCGTGCGCGACCAGCGACGACTCCACTTCCGCCGTGCCCATGCGATGACCGGACACGTTGATGACGTCATCGACGCGTCCGGTGATCCAGTAGTAGCCGTCGGCATCGCGACGGCATCCGTCGCCGGTGAAATACTTGCCCTTGTAGGTCGAGAAGTAGGTCTGCTCGAAGCGCTCGTGATCGCCATAGACCGTACGCATCTGGCCGGGCCATGAGCGTGCGATGCAGAGATTGCCCTGGGTCTCGCCCTCCAGCACCTTGCCGTCGGCGTCGACGATCTCGGGCACGATGCCGAAGAACGGTTTCGTCGCCGAGCCCGGCTTCTGCGCGATCGCGCCGGGCAGCGGCGTGATCATGATGCCGCCGGTCTCGGTCTGCCACCAGGTATCGACGACGGGGCAGCGGCTGTCGCCGACCACGCGATAGTACCATTCCCAGGCTTCCGGATTGATCGGCTCGCCGACCGATCCAAGCAGCCGCAGCGTCTTGCGCGAGGTCTTCTTGACCGGCTCGTCGCCGGCCTGCATCAGCGCGCGGATCGCGGTCGGCGCGGTGTAGAAGATGTTGACCTTGTGCTTGTCGATGACATTCCAGAATCGCGAATTGTCCGGATAGTTCGGCACGCCCTCGAACATCAGCGTGGTCGCGCCGTTCGCCAGCGGACC
>JBQCIZ010000086.1:0-8313 GCA_051953235.1 Nitrobacter sp.
GGGAACCGAGCGCATGCTGGTCGACTTCGCCCGTGCCTCGCTGCTGCAAAAGGCCCGTCAGCAGCCGGAGCGTATCCGGATGGTGATCGACAAGGCCAAGACCGATGGCATCGTCAATACGATCGATGCGGTCCGCTCGAAACTCAATCAGCCCATTCCTCTCGGTTACTGCAATGTCGGGATCGTTCAGGCCACCGGTGCGCGCGTAAAGACGTTCAAAGCCGGCGACCGCGTCGTTTCCAACCGCCCCCATGCCGACCTCGTGACAGTGCCGCAAAACCTGTGCGCACGCATACCCGACGGGGTCGACGACGAATCCGCGCCGTTTGCGGTGGTCGGCGCAATCGGCCTTCAGGGTATGCGCCTGGCCAACCCCACGCTCGGCGAGTGCTTCGTCGTCACGGGCGTCGGCCTGATCGGACTCCTCACCGTGCAATTGCTGCGCGCGAGCGGATGCCGCGTGCTCGCGATCGATTTCGATGCCGACAAGCTGGCGATGGCCAGTAGCTTCGGTGCGGACATCTGCAACCTTGGCGCGGGGGAAGATCCGCTCGTCGCCTGCCTCACCTTCAGCGACGGGCGCGGTGCGGATGGCGTCATCATCACCGCATCGACGCCATCCAACGATCCCGTCAGCCAGGCTGCGCGCATGTGCCGGACCCGCGGCCGAATCGTGCTGGTTGGCGTGACGGGCCTGCAACTCAACCGCGCCGACTTCTACGAGAAGGAACTGAGCTTTCAGGTGTCCTGCTCCTACGGGCCCGGACGTTACGACCGGGCCTACGAAAATGGCAGCGACTATCCGCTGGGATTCGTCCGATGGACCTCGCAGCGCAATTTCGAGGCCGTTCTCGACATGATGGCGCGGCGTCAGATCGACGTGCAGACGCTCATCAGCCACCGCATCCCGTTCGAGGATGCGCCAAAGGCCTACGATCTGTTGTCGTCGGACAAATCATCGCTGGGACTGGTGCTGACCTATGACAACCCAGCCCCGCCGGCAACGTCGGAACGGACAGTCCGTCTGGGCGCGGCGAACGCGCCGGACCCGGCGCGCCCGGTCGTAGCGTTCATCGGCGCGGGGAACTATGCCTCGCGCGTGTTGATCCCGGCCTTCCGGAAGGCAGGCGCCCAACTTCAAACCATCGTCACGGCTCACGGCACGAGCGGCGTCATTCACGGCAAGGCGGGTGGATTCGCCCAAGCCTCGACCGACGTCGATGCCATGCTGGCCGACGCCTCCGTCAACACCGTCGCCGTCGTCACACGTCACAACAGTCACGCCGATCTGGTCGCGAGATCGTTGAAGGCGGGGAAACATGTCTTCGCGGAAAAGCCGCTCGCGCTCACGCTGACCGAACTCGATGATGTGAAGCAGGCCTACGATGCCACCGCGCAGCAACTGCTGATGATCGGATTCAATCGCAGATTCGCTCCGCACGTCCGGAAGATGAAGCAGCTTCTGGATACGCAGCACGAGCCGAAGATGTTCATCATGACCGTCAATGCCGGCAGCATTCCGCTGTCGCATTGGACGCAGGACGCCCTGGTCGGCGGCGGCCGCATCGTCGGCGAGGCCTGCCACATGGTCGATCTGTTGCGGCATCTCGCCGGCGCGCCCATCACATCGGTGCAGGCGCGGCGCATGGGAGACAATCCAGCGGTTGCCGTTGTCGACGACAAGGCAACAATTACGCTCGGCTTTGCCGACGGCTCGGTCGGCACCGTTCACTATTTTGCGAACGGAGCGCCCTCTTTTCCGAAGGAGCGGATCGAGGCATTCTGCGCTGGCCGGATTCTGGTTCTCGACAACTACAGGCAGCTGCAGGGATACGGCTGGCCGGGCTTTGGAAAAATGCGGTCGTGGCGCCAGGACAAGGGACAAATGGCATGCGCGGCCGCTTTCCTCGCCGCGATCGAGCACGGCAAGCCTGCGCCGATTCCGCCCGACGAGATTTTCGAGGTATCACGCGTCACGATCGAGGCGGCAGAGCAATTGCGATCGCAGGACTAGACGGGGCATGGATTGAGCGGCCTGTCAGCCGCTTCAATCGAGAATCTCCGCGACGCCAACGCCCGTCTTGCCGTATCCGTTTCCATTGTAGAACAGCAAGGTCCGCCCCTGGACCGCGATCGTAGCGGGATAACAGCTCGCTTCGCTTTCCCATGGATCCGTCGATGGTCCAAGCAAATCATCCGTGAGGCGAGACCACGTCCCGCCCCCCGATATTTCGGCTGCGCCGATGGCATATTTTGCCCGTCGGATCGAGAACAGCATCAGGTCCCGGCCACCCACCCGACAGCACCACGGGCGCGACAAGCCGTATTCGCCGTCCTTGAGCGCAACGACGTCCGCCCCCGATGGCCGCCAATCGATGCCGTCGCCAGAGCTGGCACTGGTGATGACGTGCTGCATGTTTTCCTCACGATCACCACCGGCGCGGCTGGTGCCGTAGTACATGGTCCACTTTTCCGCCGGGCCTTTCGGCGGAATGACGAAGGGATAGCTGACGGTAAATGGATCGAAGCGGCTGCGATCCAGTAGCGGCCCCTCGAAAGCAGGCTGAAAATGTTCACCCGTCCCGTCGGCGCAAACGGCGAGGCCGATTGCGTTCTGGAACGGCACGTCAACCGACTTGTTCCAGCCCATATAGTAAAGCCATAAGCTTGCGCCGACCCGACTGATCGAGCCGATCGAAATGCCGCGATGGCTGAACGTTCCCAATGCGCCCGGCGTGAGACAGGGCCGCGCCGACACATCCAATATTCTGGTCGGATCCGACGTATCCAGATCGACGAATCCAACGGAGCCGCGGTTATCTGAATCCCGGGAGACGATGAAAAGGCGAATCCGGCTGGAATCCATCAGCACCGGCGCGGGATAGGCGGCATGACTGTGCATCCATGCCGCACCGTCTTCCGCGCCGAAAATCCGGCCGAGCCGCCTTACGCGCACATCAAAAGCCTTTCAGACGGGGGCTCGGGACTTTCGAGAGCGCCGCCGGCTCGCTAAAAACCACGCTTTCGTCCGCGAGATTCTTTGTGACGAGCGAACCGGAGCCGACCACGCATCTCTCGCCGATCTGAATGTGATCGTTGGTCGTGGAATTCACTCCCATGAACGAGCGAGCGCCGATCTTGACGCCACCCGATATCACGACGTGCGAGCTGATGAACGCGAAGTCTCCGACGCTGCTGTGATGGCCCAGATGGTTACCGCTCCACAGCGTTACGCCATTGCCGATCGAGACGAAGGGCTGAATGGTATTGTCCTCGAGAATGAAGCAATTCCATCCATGCGTCAGATCAGGAAAAACGGTCGCCTTGCTCGACACATAACTGGTCAACGCGTAACCTTTGTCCCGGACCGCAAGACACTTCTGTTCCCGCAAGCCATTTACCTTCGCATATCCAATGGCGACGAAAAAATCATACTCGCTCGGCGGGCAGATCGAGACCACCTCCTCAAAGGCATGAACCGGCTGCCCGCGGAATTGCGATTTCTTGAGATAGGCAGAGTCAACCGAAAAGCCGGCGACCTCGCGATCCGTGTCGTGCTGAAAATAGAATGCCGCAACGTCGGCAAGCTCGCCGTCTCCGAAGATGATGATGGGCTTAGAGGTCACAACGGTTGCCTTCCAAAACGGCCGCCGATCTCATCGAGGCTCTCGATATACGTAACATGTACATTCATAGAGACCATAGTCATTTCGCAGAACGACGTTCCGGGACAGATCCCGGGATACGCTCCTCATCATGTCCTCGAAGCTCGGATGAAAGAGCGCCTCGCCTTTCCAATCGACTTCCGGCGACATGACGTTGAAAGCCAGCCCGCGCGTGGCATGACGAAACACTTTTGACGTCAGGCTTTCCATGTAGCGCAGCATGTCCGCATACGGCATCGTCTCGCGCCGGGTGAAAATTCCGTTCATGACGATGTAGTCGTAGGCCGGCAGCTCGCCGCAATCGGCCATCACGTCCATGCAATGGAAGACCGTATCGGGATGCCGGGCCCGCGCCCCCGCGACAAAGGCCTCGGATATGTCCAGCCCCTCGTAGCGGATACTCGACAGCCCTCGCGACTCAATATGTCTCTTGAGACCGCCGAGTCCGCAACCGAAATCGAGCAATGACACCGGCCCGGTTTCGTGGGCCAGCAAGCCGAGCATGACGTCGTAGCGCTTTGTCGCGCCGTCTTCGTTCTTCCAATCGACTGCACGTGCGCCGTTGCCATGTTCCGCAAGACATCGTTCGTAGTGACGGACGATCTCGTGATAACCTCCGCCTCGCGGTTCGGATGCGCTAGCGCCGGTTTGCGCTGCGACCGGAACGCGCTCGGCCTGCATCTTCGCGTTCGTGATCTCACGGATGGTCGTCAGCGGACGCTGCTTCACTTCAATGAATATCTTGGCGAGATAGACGGCCATGATGCCGTTGAACAATACGATAACGCCGCCGAGGAGCAGCGTCGTCGCCATAACCGAAGTCCAGCCTTCCGTCGCGATTCCCAGAAATAGTTTTCTATAGAAGAGAAAGGCGATGAACAGAACGGCGACCGCCGATATGATGATGCCGGCAAGCGAGATCATATTCAGGGGACGCGTCGAAAATGCGGTGACGGCATTGACGAAGATGGCGGCGAGGCGGCCAAATCGATACGTTGTTGCGCTGGTGTTCGGCTTGACGACGTTATGGGGACGCTGCTCAAAGCCGGTCATGAACCAGATGCCGGCTGCGAACAGCTCCCGCTCGCGATATTGAAGAAGCGCGTCGACATAGCGCCGTGTCATCAGCCGCGCCGTCGTAATATTGGCCGGAAAATCTATTCCGGAAACCAGATTCAGACTTTTATAAAAAACGCGGCGAGCAATGCGATAGAGCACGCTGCCCCGCTTCGCGGTTTGCACGCCATAGACAACGTCGCAGGCATGCTTCTTTAACTCTTCGAAGAAAACCGGAATCCACTCCGGCTCTTCCTCGAGATCGCTGTCGCAGATGAAGACATAGTCGCCGGTCGATGCGGCGATACCCGTCATGAGGGCCGCATGCTGACCGAAATTCCGCGAAAGATCGATGACAACGACTCGCGAATCCGACGCGGCGATCCGTTTTGCGGTCTGTAGCGAGGCATCGGGGGAGTCATCGTTCACGAAAACGATTTCGTAGTCGTCCGTAATCTGGCCGATAGCCGACTTCGCCCGCCGGTATAATTCCGCAACGTATGGCTCGCTGTTGTAGAGCGGGGTTACAAGGGAAATACGCATTTTGACCAGCAATGTATCCGTTTTGATCCAGGCGACGGCGCAGGACTATGACACATAGCGCGTCCCATATCGCCATCCGGTCAAGAGCGCCTAGGCAACAAGCCCCTCCAGACCGCTCACCGACTTGAGATGTTGGCGCGCCGCACTTCCAAATCGTAACAGGATGTCGAGCGCGCTGACCCCGTGCTCAAAGGATGCCCCTCCCTGCTCGTAAGACGGGTAACCCGAGTAATCCGCGTAGACAAGGCGAATACCTGCGGCTTCGAACAGCAGCGGGTCAATATAGCCCATGGCGGCAGGTCCGGACAGATAGGTATCTCCCGCAAAAGCCTTGCAGATTTCGACAAGCCTCACAGTCGGATCGTCACTGTGGCGCGGAACGGCATCGCTTCTCGCAAATGCGGTATCAATCCCAAACTTGTCGGCCAGAAAGCGCAGAAACAGTTCGTTGATATCGCTCAGATGCGTCAATTCGCCGGCCTGCTCGTACAGGCGCGCAAGCTCGCTCTCGTAGCTGGAAAAGAATTGGGCATTGCGATAGGCATGACGGATTGAGGCCCAATGCTTGGCCGCCCAACGCCCATCCACGACACAGACATCACGAACGGATGCAAGGTACTTGTTCTTGGTCTCCACCGGGATCGTCAGCCAATGCGGTTGGCCATCGATCACGATCTTGTTCCGATTGCGCCAGTCGCGCCGCGTGAATTGGACCTCATCGTAAACAACGAACAGGTCGGCCGCATTCATCAAGTCGAGATACCCCTTCCAGGGCAAATAGTTCGACTGCAGAATGACGATCGTTCGCGACACTGTCAGGCCTCTTGTCTCTCGGACAGCGGCACAATCTGTGTCAGCACGACATCGATGACGTGCTTAAGCTCATCATCCGGAATTCCGGGATAGAACGGGAGACTGATGGTCTGGCGCCCCCACTGGATCGCATTCAGACAGGACGTCTCGCTCTCCGGATAGCGTGACCGATAATAGGAGAGATCCGGCAATGCCCGGAAATTGACCGTTACGGAAATGCCGGCATCGTTCAGTAGAGCGATGGCCCGATCCCGCACAGCGGGCGACACGCCGATGGTAAAGAGATGGCAGGCGTCGGTGCAATTCTCGATTTTTTTCTGCATCCGGAGCGACGTTCCGGAAAATGCGTCGCGATAACGCTCGCTGAGACGATGTCTTTCCGGCAGCCGGTCGTCGATCGTTTCGATCTGCCGTGGCAGAAGGGCAGCCAACAGATCGGGAAGGTTAGCCTTGATCCCCAACCGCTCCATATCCCAGTGATTGTATTTGCCGCCCCTGAAGCGATCCACCGCAGACGCGCTCATGCCGTGCAGCCGGGTTTCCAGCATGGCCTGATGAAGCTTCGCATCGTGAAAAATAACCGCGCCGCCCTCGCCGCAAGTGACGTTCTTGGTGGCATAAAAAGAAAAGGCCGCCGCATCCGAATAGCGTCCCGGCCGGCTGTTACCCAACCGGCCCTCGAAACAGTGAGCGCAATCCTCGAGGATGTAGATGTACTGATCTGGCGCGCTCACGCGGTCGAGTGCGCTTCGCAACTCCGCAATGTCGACCATCTGGCCATACAGATGCACCGGAATAACCGCCTTGGTCCGCGGCGTTACGGCTGCCGCAACCGTGTTCGCAGTGACCAGAAGCGTATCCGGATCGATATCAACGAGCCGCGTTGTTGCGCCAAGCAACTCAACGATGTTCGCACTGGCGACGAAGGTCATCGCGGGCACGATGACCTCATCGCCCGGACCGACGCCCATCGCCATCAGCGCCGCCGTCGCGCCGCTGGTCCAACTGCTTGCCAGGACGGCGTAAGGAACATCGAAATACGCGCAGAGCTGCCCTTCAACGTGGCGGTTGACCTGCCCCGTCGTCAGAAACGGCGTCTCAAGAACCTTGGCGATTGCCGAAGCGTCGTTTGCCGACAGACCATGCTTGTAGAAGTCGACCTTCATCTTCGCTCCATCTCGTGGCTATCGCGCCTGCGGAAAAGCAGTCCCGACCAGACCGCCATCAGGCAAATCGGGTAAAATCCAGGCCATCGATGATTTTCGGCAGTTCGTCGCGAAAGTTTCTCCGCGGTTGCCATCCCAACGCCCGCAGCCGGTCGTCGTTCAGGCTGTATCGCAGATCTTGCCCGCGCCTGTTGCCCGTTGACTGCCAGGCGCGATCGCTTGGAATGTCGAGATGCTGCGCAATCGCCTGCATCACATCGATATTTCGCAGCTCGATATTGCTGCCAACGTTGTAGATGGAGTTGCGTTCACCGCGCTCGATCACCGCGAAGATCGCCTCCACCGTATCCTCCGCATGCAGCCACGAACGAACATAGCTGCCGTCTCCATGCATGATGGCCGGAATCCCGCGCCGCATCCGCCAAGCGCTTTTGGGAATGAGCTTCTCGGGATACTGGTGCTCTCCGTAGTTGTTGGACGGACGCAAAATCTGCCATTTGATTCCGTAAGTCCGTCCCCAACTCTTCACCAGCATGTCGGCCGCGGCCTTGCTGGCCGAATAGGGATTGGAGGGAACCAGCAAGTCATTCTCGTCATGCTTCCCGTCGACTATGTCGCCATAAACCTCGTCGGTCGAAATATGAATGAAGAGCGGACGCTCCTGCTCTTGCTTCAGGCGAACCAGCTCGAGAAGGTTTTGCGCTCCCATCACGTTGGTCTCGCAGAACTTCCGGTTGGAGGTGATCGCATTGTCGACGTGGCTCTCGGCCGCAAAATTCACGACGACGTCGGATTCCGGCAGATATTCCAGGTGCGCGATATCGGTTTCAAAAAGGCGATAGTTGGGATGATCGTCAAACTCGCGCTTGGCGCGAAGATCGGCCGCATAGCTGACCTTATCAATGTTTCGCACGAAGCAGCCGGTATCGAGGCAGCGCCGGACGAAGTGCTTTCCGATGAAGCCGAGCCCGCCGGTGACCGTAACGATCTCGCATTTCTGCATATGAAAATCACTCATTGCAAACGCCCTTTACCCAATCCGCATGCTCTGACGAGAGCTTCCGGCGCAC
>JBQCIZ010000087.1:0-7336 GCA_051953235.1 Nitrobacter sp.
ATCGGACTTCGACATCTTCTTGGTGCCGTCGCGCAGGCTCATCACCCGCGTCGCCGGGCCGGTGATGACAGGTTCCGGCAGCGGGAAGAACCTGTCGTTGAAGCCGTTGGCGGCAATGGATTCCGAAAAGTCGTTGTTGAATTTCTGCGCGATGTCGCGGCTGAGCTCGAGATGCTGCTTCTGGTCCTCGCCGACCGGAACGTGCGTGGCGCGGTAGACCAGAATGTCCGACGCCATCAGCACCGGATAGTCATACAGTCCGATCGACGCGTTCTCGCGGTCCTTGCCCGCCTTTTCCTTGAACTGGGTCATGCGATTGAGCCAGCCGAGCCGCGCGACGCAGTTGAACACCCAGGTCAATTCGGCGTGGCCCGCCACCTGACTCTGGTTGAAGATGATGTGCTTCTTCGGGTCGATGCCGGCGGCGATGAAGGCCGCGGTCACTTCGCGGGTATTGCGGCGCAATTCGTCCGGACCGCCCCAGACCGCGACCGGCACCGTGATGGCATGAAGGTCGACCACGCAATAGATGCACTCGTGGCTCGCCTGCAGTTTCACGAAATTGACGATCGCGCCGAGGTAATTGCCGAGATGCAGATTACCGGTCGGCTGGACGCCTGAAAAAACCCGTGTCGTCATCGTTCTGTTCCTGCCTGTACGCGCGGTCCATTGCCATGCGCAGCCTAGGCGCGCAAGTCAGGAGATCGGGATCGCACCGAAGCCGCCCATATGTCGCTCCAATCGATGACCCGAAACAGCAATAAAAGCAGACCGTAGAGCGCGATGCCGGCTGCGATCAGGAGACCCAGCAGGATCACCTGATAGGTGCGCGACCCCACCGCATCGGGCAGCACCCAGACGGCGAACCACAACGCGCCGCCCATCAGCAGCGCGGCCAGAACGATGCGTGGCAGCCTTCGCCGCGCAGCGGCGTCGATGGAAAATCCGAATGTCACTGCGATATTGCGGCCTAGACTGACCGCATTGCTCCAGGCCCCGATCGCCATGGCGGCAGCTATTCCGGCAATTCCGAAGAGCCGTCCGAGCACGACCGCAAGAGCAACTCCAACGGCGATGCCTTTCAGGGTCGCGAGGAGAGGCGTCATCGTATCGCCGCGCGCGAAGAAGGCTGGAGACAGCGCCTTGATCAGGACATGAGCCGGCAAACCGATGGCGAGGCAGCCGAGCGCCAGCGCGGTTGCCCGTGTGTCGGCAGCCGTGAACGCGCCATGTTCGAACAACATGCGCACGATCGGCTCCCTGAGAACGATCAGACCGAATGCTGCCGGCAATGCGAGGCCGGCCGCAAGCTCAAGCCCGCGCGATTCGGCCTTGATCAGCGCAGGCTTGTCATCGCTGCCGAGCGCGCGGGTGATTTCCGGGATCAGCACCGTGCCCATGGCGACGCCGACCATGCCGAGCGGCAGTTCGATCAGGCGGTTGGCAAAATAGAGCCACGATACGGCCGACGGCGACATCGACGCGATGATCGCGCCGGTAACGATCAGCAGTTGCGGACCTGAGCTCGCAATCATGCCGGGAACAGCCTTGCGCAGGAACGCGCGCATCTCGGGAGCGAGCGAGACCCGCACGCGGCCTATGAGATTGCCGCGGCGGCTCGGGATCACGAGAGCCAGCAGTTGCAGCAGGCCCGCGGCGCCGACGGTCGCAGCCATGATCATCGCCGCCGACGAGGGTTCCTTCTGCAGCAGAAGCAGCGCCGCTATGACGGCGATCAGTGCCATGTTGAACAGCAGCGGTGCAAATGACGTGATCGCAAAGCGATGCTGCGCGTTCAGCAGGCCCATCATCACGGTGACTGGCCCGGCGAAGGCGAGATAGGGCAGCATCAGCCGCGCGTCCGTGACAGCGAGCTGCAGACTTTCGTGTCCGGCGAAGCCCGGTGCGAGCAGGGTGAGAAGCACAGGCATGAGAACGCCGGCGATCACGGCCAATGCGATCAATGCGGTGCTCACGGTTCCAAGCACGGCGCCGGCAAAAGCGGAGGCGGCGAGAATGCCGTTGCCGTCGCGGATGCGCATCCATGCGGGGATCAGCGCCGCGTTCAAGGCGCCTTCGGTAAGCATGCGGCGGGTTACATTGATGAGTTGAAACGCCAACAGAAATGCATCTGCGACGGGCCCCGCGCCGAGCAGCGCCGCGGCGAGGGAATCGCGCGCAAATCCGAGCAGCCGCGAAGCCAGCGTGCCTGATGAAACCGTGAAGATATGGCGGATCATGGCGATGTCGGCCGGGCCGTGCTTGATGGCGTGAGGGGGCCGTGATAGGTCGCGGCACCCGCACTCCGGTTGACTCTGACCGGATTCTTCGCTCCACCGCAATTGCCGCAACGGGATATTCTTAATGACCTCAGCGAAATACGACGTGCTCGCCATCGGCAATGCGATTTTCGACGTTCTGGTGCAGACCGATGAGGGCTTTCTGGCTGCCCATGGCATGGCCAAGGGCAGTATGGCGCTGATCGACGAGAAGCAGGCCTCGTCCATCTACAAGGATATGGGGCCGGCAACGGAAATGTCGGGTGGTTCGGCCGCCAACACCATCGTTGGCATTGCCGGCTTCGGCGCGCGGGCGGCCTATGTCGGCAAGGTCAAGGATGACCAGATCGGCCGTCTCTATACCCACGATATTCGCGCCGCGAAGGTGGCCTTCGAGACGCCGGCAGCGGCGGGCGGTCCGGCCACCGGCTGCTCCTACATTCTGGTGACGCCGGACGGCGAGCGCACCATGAACACCTATCTCGGCGCGGCGCAGGATCTGTCGCCCAGCGACATCGATCCCGAGACCATCGCCGCGGCCTCGATCGTGTATCTCGAAGGTTATTTGTGGGATCCGAAGGACGCCAAGGACGCTTTCCTCAAGGCGTCGAAGATCGCCCATGATTCGAAACGTCAGGTGGCGCTGACGCTGTCGGATGCATTCTGCGTCGATCGCTATCGTGACGAATTTCTGGCGCTGATGCGCAACGGCACGGTCGATCTGATTTTTGCCAACGAAGCCGAATTGCATTCGCTCTATCAGACATCGGACTTCGATACGGCGCTCGCCCAACTGCGCAAGGACATCCCGCTCGGCGTCGTCACCCGCAGCGAGAAAGGCTGCATCGTCGCAACAAAGGATGGGACCACGGCGGTGCCGGCGTCTCCGATTCAGAAACTGGTCGATACCACCGGCGCCGGCGATCTGTTCGCCGCGGGATTTTTGTTCGGACTGGTGCGCAATGCGGGTTACGAGAATGCCGGCCGTCTCGGCGCGCTCGCGGCGGCCGAAGTGATCCAGCACATCGGCGCGCGGCCGCAGGTGTCGCTGAAGGAGCTGGCGCAGGCAAACGGCTTGCCGGTGTAGCTACAGAAAATACGTGGACTTTCGTCATGCCGGGCCTCGTGCCGGGCATCCACGTCTTTCTTGCTGATCTGTCGCTAAGACGTGGATGGCCGGGACAAGCCCGGCCATGACGTATTTGGTAAAAGCATTCGCAGAAACATAAAGCGAAATCACGCCGTCTTCGCCGCCTTCAATCCGAGCCGCCTTTCGACCGCATCGCGCATCAGGAATTTCTGGATCTTGCCGGTGACGGTCATCGGAAATTCCTCGACGAATTCCACGTAGCGCGGAATCTTGTTGTGAGCGATCTGGCCCTGGCAGAACGCGCGCACCTCGTCGGCGGTCAGCGCCTCGCCGCTCTTCACCCGGACCCAGGCGCAGAGTTCCTCACCGTAGCGGTCGTCGGCGACGCCGAAAATCTGCACGTCCTGAATTTTCGGATGGCGGAACAGGAATTCCTCGATCTCGCGCGGATAGAGATTCTCGCCGCCGCGGATCACCATGTCCTTGATGCGGCCGACGATGTTGCAATAGCCTTCGTCGTCGATTACGGCGATGTCGCCGGTGTGCATCCAGCCATTGTTGTCGAGCACGTCGGCGGTTTTCTCGGGTTCGTCCCAGTAGCCGAGCATGATGCTGTAACCGCGTGTGCAGAGTTCGCCGCGTTCGCCGCGCGGCACCACCTTGCCGTCGATATCGACCACCTTGACCTCGACATGGGGGTGAATCCGGCCGACGGTGGAGACGCGGCGTTCGAGCGGATCGTCGGTGGCGCTCTGGAATGAGACCGGGCTGGTTTCGGTCATGCCATAGGCGATCGTCACCTCGCGCATGTTCATCTCGGTGTTGACACGCTTCATGACCTCGATCGGGCATGGTGCGCCCGCCATGATGCCGGTGCGCAGCGACGAGAGGTCGAATGTCTTGAAGTCGGGATGATCGAGCTCGGCGATGAACATGGTCGGCACACCGTAGAGTGTGGTGCACTTCTCCTGCGCGATGGTCTGCAGCGTCACCAGCGGATCGAAGCCCTCGCCGGGATACACCATCGTCGCGCCGAGGGTGACGGAGGCGAGATTCGCCATCACCATGCCGAAGCAGTGATAGAGCGGCACCGGCACGCAGATGCGGTCCTTCTCCGTCAGCCGCATCGCACGGCCGGTGAAATAGCCGTTGTTGAGAATATTGTGGTGGGTGAGCGTCACGCCTTTGGGTGAGCCCGTTGTGCCGCTGGTGAACTGGATATTGACGGCGTCGTCGAACTGCAGCGTCTTGCCGAGTTCCAAAATCTGTTCGCGGTGACGGTCGCCGCCCATGCGCGCGACCTCCTCGAATGGAATCGTGCCGCGACAGGCGGGTCCGCCGACCTGAATCACCGCGCGCAGCTTCGGCAGTTTTGCCGCGCGCAACTCGCCGGGCTTGGATTTCGCCAATTCGGGGATCAGCGTGTTCAGCATCTCCAAGTAGTTTGAGGTTTTGAAAGCGGTCGCGGTCACGATCGCGGAGCATCCGACCTTGGCGAGCGCAAACTCCAGCTCGCTCAGACGATAAGCCGGGTTGATGGTGACGAGGATCAGTCCCGCCTTTGCGGCGGCGAATTGCGTCAGCGTCCATTCGGGGCGGTTCAGCGACCAGATGCCGATCCGCGCGCCGCGTTCCAGACCGAGCGCGAGTAAGCCTGCGGCCAGCGCATCGACGCGGGCGGCGAACTCCGTCCACGTCCAGCGGACGTTGTGGCTTGGCGACACCAGTGCTTCACGGTTCGCCCAGCGGGTCACCGCGAGATCGAGGCTCTGCCCGATGGTCGCACCGAGCAAAGGCGCATCGGCGATACCGCAAACGTAACTACCCGCTCGATCGCTCACGGCATTCCTCCAATCACTGACATCTTCTTGTCAGGAGATTGAAGGACAACGTCCTGGCGAAATCAATCGGCTTTCGCCAGGAACACGTTGCTTGCGACCATTGTCTTAGTCGCGCGCCGGAGTCAGGCCGCGCGCTGTGTGGCGTCGAGGCCGGCATAGACGCCGCTCTCGAAAGCCGCGAAAGCACCGAGGCACTTCGGATCGGCGAACGGCAGCACCTGCATCAGGATCACGCCGGTAATATCGCGCGCCGGATCGATCCAGTAGTAGGTGTTGGCGAGTCCGGCCCACGCGAGGCTTCCAGCGCTGCGGCCTTCCGGCGTTTTTGCCGTGTTGATCATGAAGCTCAGACCCCACTTCTTGTCGATGCCGGGGTAGAGATCGACATCGTTGGTGGCGAACGCCACATGCGCCGTCATCTTGCCCATGTTGATGTCGCCGATATGGTTCTGACCCATCATCGCGACAGTTTCTGGCTTCAACACCTGATTGCCGTTGCCTCGGCCCTTGTTCAGGATCATCTGGGTGAACTTGATGTAATCGGCCGCGGTGCCGTAGAGGCCGCCGCCGCCCATGTGGAATTCCGGATTCTGTTCGAGTTCGAACGGTATCGGTGCCAGCGATCCATCCGGCCCGCGGGCGTGCATGGCGACAAGACGCTTGCGCATCGCGTCGGTGATCTTGAAGCCGGTGTCGGTCATGCCGAGCGGCGTGAGCAACTGGTCACGCAAGGCGGCATCCAGCCGCTTGCCGGTCGCAGCTTCGACGGCTTTGCCCACGAAATCGATGTTGGTGCCGTATTCCCAGCGGGTGCCGGGCTCCGTCATGATCGGCGTTTTCAGCGCGGCGTTCTGGCACGAGGTGACACCGGGCGTGCCCGTTTTCTCCAGATACTTCACCATGTCGCCATTCCACATGTCGTAGGCGAAGCCGGCGGTATGGGTCATGAGATGACGGAGCGTGATCGGCTTGGTTGACGGCCGCAGTCTCGGCGCACCATTGGCGTCAAAGCCTTCGAGCACCTGCGGC
This sequence comes from Nitrobacter sp., assembly GCA_051953235.1. GTDB lineage: Bacteria > Pseudomonadota > Alphaproteobacteria > Rhizobiales > Xanthobacteraceae > Nitrobacter. The sequence continues at coordinate 6,240 of JBQCIZ010000087.1, forward strand.
TTGGCCAGATCGGGCAACACCTTGCCAATCGGTTCATCGAGCGAGAGCTTGCCCTGTTCGACAAGCTGCATGGCGGCTGCCGACGTGACGGCTTTGGTCATCGAGGCGATCCAGAACACGCTGTCCGCGGTCATGGGATCGTCCTTGGAGATATCGCGTCTGCCGAACGCGCCCTGATAAACCGTTTCCTTGCTGGTGGCTGCGATCGCGACGACGCCGGGGATCTCGCGGGCATCGGCTTTTTGACGCAGGGCCTGATCGATCTGAGACTTGCTTTGCATGCGCACCTCCCGATGTTGTGTTGTTTTGAACGGCCGATCATCCTCCCGGGTCGCTCGCCCGGCAAGGACGCGGTTTGCCGCGCCGCGACGTTCACGAGGTCGTGACGCGGCTGTCCCTGCCTTAAGCGCGGTAAGGTTGACCGGTGGATTGCCTTGCAATCCAGAGGCCCCGCAGCCATATCCCCAGTAGCCTTCTGCAGCAGGCTTTCCTTGGTGATCTGTTGCAGCAAGGTATTGGGACAGCGGCACAATTATCGGCGTATGTCTCGAGATGTTGAGGATCGGAGCAGCTTCGAAAGCTGCGAGAGGCTGGCGATGATTTCGACTTGGAGTGAATGGAAACGCTATCCGCGCGCCGAGCGCGGCGAGAATATCGAAGCGCCGATCGGTCCGGGCATTTATGAAGTCCGCTACGCGTCGTCCGGCCAGCTGTTTTCGTTCGGCGCGGTCGACAATGTCGCGCAGGCTCTCGCCTTGCTGCCGGTCAATACGCGATCTCTGACCTCGTGGCTGATCCGCCGTGGATCGACGCCCGCGCCCGATCTCGAATATCGCACCTGCGCCACCTCGACCAAGGCCGACGCAAAGGCTGCCGCCGAGCGCATGATCGGCCGCCGCGACAGCTATATGAGCGGTGCGGCCTGAGGCTTACGCCTCGACTTTCAATTCGCTGCCTGTGACCCGCCGATAAGCCTCGAGGTAACGTTGGCTCGTGGCATCGACCACGCTTTGTGGCAGCGTCGGCGCGGGCGCTTCCCCATTCCATCGCCCGGCCCGGCGCTCGACATCGAGCCAGTCGCGCAACGGCTGCTTGTC
>JBQCIZ010000088.1:0-3092 GCA_051953235.1 Nitrobacter sp.
GCCGAGGAAGCGCCGAAGCTGAAGCCGTTCATCGAGCTCGCCGAAAAGCTCGGCTCGTTCGCGGGTCAGCTCACCGAGAGCGGAATTTCCAAGGTGACCATCACCTATGAGGGGCAGGTCGCGGAGATGAAGATCAAGGCGCTGACCTCGGCGGCGCTGTCGGGGCTGCTGCGGCCGATGCTCGGTGACGTCAACGTCGTCTCGGCGCCGGTCGTCGCCAAGGAGCGCGGCATGGTGGTGGACGAGGTCGTGCGCGCAGCTGAGAGCGATTACGAAAGCCTGATCACCGTCACGGTGACGACTGAAAATCAGGAGCGGTCGGTATCGGGTACGGTTTATGCCGACGGCAAGCCGCGCCTTGTCGACATCAAGGGCATCCGGGTCGATGCCGAGTTCGGCAAGTCGATGATCTACATCACCAACGAAGACAAGCCGGGCTTCATCGGCAAGTTCGCGAGCCTGCTTGGCGACGCCAAGGTCAACATCGCAACCTTCCACCTCGGCCGCAACAAGCAGGGCGGCGACGCCATTGCGCTGGTCGAGATCGACGGCGCGGTGCCGGCGGACGTGCTCGCCAAAGTGCAGGCGCTGCCGCAGGTCAAGCAGGCCAAGGCGCTCAGCTTCTAAAAGGGCTGCTAGCTTCTAAAAGGCTCTTAGATTCTAAATTGAGCCTGATCCGTCATGCCCGGCTTTATGCCGGGCATCCACGCCTTTGAAATGTCCTGAAGCAGGTAAGATCGACTCGGCCTCGGCCTTTTCCGCTTTGCTATTTTGCACTTTGATCACGCCCCTTCGCTCGAAGTTTTTGCGGGTGTTTGAGCGCATTTTCCGCTGGGAGATATTTATAACCATCGCTTATTTGGGGCAGCCAACCGCTTCTGCATCCCTCTCTTGACAAGATCAGACCATCCGTAGAGATGGGATAGGGCTTGGAGAAGGCCTAATGCAAAACGCACTCACGTACGATGTGGCGAAGTTGAGGTCGGTTTCGGAATGCCGGACCGTCATGGAGCGGGCGCGTGCTCGCAATTTGCCGGAGGTCTATAACGCTGTATTTCGGCGGATGTGCGAACTCGTAGGGTCCGAAAATGATGACCCTGACGATCCTTTGGTAAGAGACTTTTTTCAAACGCTCGCTGCTTACGAGCAGCTTTTAACCGAAAAGAATGGAAGAACGCAGGCTGCCAATCGAACCCGTCAAAAGGTTGCCAACAAGGGAGTATTTCAGTCACTCGTCGAATGGACGCGAGGCAAGACAGAGACGGAAGGATTTAAGCTTTTGGTCGAGGCGGGCCTTTCCGAGTTTACGGGTGAATATCTAGTGTTGAAATACGCTCAGCGTTTTCCTAACGACGTCGTGAATTTAGCTCGTCAACGGTTGGAATCGCACAATATTCCGATCCCTCATGGAGAAGGCTCATGAAGGTATCAGTCCCTCGAATATTTTTTGGGACTCGTGCATCTCGTGAGTGCTGGGCTGGTCGCTGCGATCAGACCGCCCGGACGGCCGCCGCCGCCTGCCGCGACGCAATGATCACGCCGGCCAGTACCAGCGCGTAACCGACCAGATGGAACGGCCGCAGCGTTTCGCCGAGGAAGGCGATCGCCATCGCCGAGCCGAACACCGGCATCAGATGCTGGAATGGCGCGGCGCGGTTCGGCCCGATCAGTGCGACGCCGCGGTTGAAGAACAGGTAGGCCAGCGCCGACGGGAAGATTGCGACGTAAGCCATCGTGGCGAAAGTCAGGCCATCGAACGTTAGCATCGCGTGGCCCGAAGCGAGTTCCCACACCGAGAATGGCACCAGCATCAGCGCGCCGCAGCCGGTCGTGAAGCCGATCAGCGACAACTGATGGGTTTTCGGCCGCCGTGGCATCAGCGCGGAGTACAGGCCGAACGCGAACATGCAGGCGGCGTACATCAGGTCGCCCTTGTTGAGGCGGATGCTGGCGAGCGCGGTGATGTCGCCGTGCAGGATGATGATCAGCACGCCTGCCAGCGAAATCGCGATGCCGAGCGATTGCCAGCGCGTCAGGCGCACGCCGAACAGCGTCAGCGACCACAACGCGACGAACAGCGGTCCCGACGATTGCATCAGCAGCCCGTTCAGCGCCTCGGTGTATTGCATCGCCGTGTAGGACAGCACGTTGTTGAAGGCGAAGCCGGTGGCCGAGAAAGTCAGCATCATCGGCCAGTGCGCCAGCAGCGTTTTCCAGTCGCGCCGCAGGTGCGGCCACGCGAACGGCAGCAGCAGGAGGAAGGTGCCGAACCAGCGGAAGCATGACAGCGTGATCGGCGGGACGTGGCCCGCGACGTAGCGCGCCAGCACCACGTTACCGGCCCAGAACAGCGAGGTCAGGCTGAGCAGCAGATACGGCTGGTTGCCGAGCCACGCGATCGGCGAGGCGGGTGCAGGTGGTGATGCGGAGGTCGTCATGAGTCGGTCACTATGCTGTCGACGTTGCACCGGTTTCACCGCGCGCGACAACTCCCGTTCATGCAAGGCTACAATGTCCTGATGCGAACGGGCAGCGAACCGCGTTCCGTCACGACGGCGGCGCGGCCTGCTCGCCTTCCGCCACCGGAGCCTTGGGTGCGCGCGCCGCGATGAACACGCCGGTCAGCACCATGGCGTAGCCGATCAGATGGTACAGGTGCAGTTGCTCGCCGAGGAAGGCGATCGCCATGACGGAGCCGAATGCCGGGATCAGATGAAAGATCGGCGCGGCGCGATTGGCACCGATCAGTTGCACTCCGCGGTTGAAGAAGAGGTAGGCGAGCGTCGAGGGGAACACCATCACATAGGCGAGCGCCAGCAGGTTCGGCAGGTCGATCTGCATCAGCGGCCGGACCTTCATCTCCCACGCCACAAGCGGAATCTGCACGATGGCGCCGCAGCCGAAGGTGAAGGCGAGGAACGACATGCTGTGGATCGCCGGCCGCTTCAGCGCCATCACCGAATAGAAGCCGAAAATCGCCAGCGCCAGAATGAACAGCAGGTCGCCGTCGTTGAAACGGATCGCGGCCAGCGCGCTGAAATCGCCCTTCAGCAGGATCGCGAGCACGCCGAGCAGCGAGACGCAGAGCCCGA
>JBQCIZ010000089.1:0-3206 GCA_051953235.1 Nitrobacter sp.
CGTCGCCGACCGTAACCGAATTGCGTTGCGTCGCGGCGTAGCCGCGTTTGGCAAAAAATTGCTGCGCCGTATCGCTGGCCTCGACCGTCAGCGCCTTTGCGCCCCGTGCACCGGCAAGTTTTTCCAGCGCATCGCACAGCGTGGTCGCGACACCCTGCCCGACGGCACTCGGATGCACATAGAGCATGTCGATATGATCGGCGCCCTTCAGCGACGCGAAACCGACCGGCGCGCCCTGTAGTGTCGCCACCAGCGTCAGTTCGCCTGCAAGCCGCGCACCGAATTTTTCTTCATCATCCGCAGTGCCGGCCCAGGCGATCTGCTGCGCCTCGCTGTAGTCGTCGCCGGTCAGTTCCTCGATGCTGGCGACAAAGATCGCGGCCAGCACAGGAATATCGGCGGGCAACATCGGCCGCAGCGCGGGTGTGGGCATGGCCTGTCCCATCGCGTCAAAACACTCCGAACAGGCGGCACACCAGCACGGCCGCCGCGACGATCACCGCCCACTTGATGAAGATGTAATAGCGCCAGTGTTTTGGAAACGGCGTGTCAGGCTTGCTCATCGCGCGATCTCCCATGTCGTCACCGGCTTGCCGTCGGCATCCTTGCCGTCCTTCAGCACCACACCCATCGCCGCAAGCTCGTCGCGGATGCGGTCGGATTCCCTAAAGTCCTTACGCGCCCGCGCTTCAGCGCGGGCTGATATCAAAGTATCGACATGGGAGGCATCAACGCCGCTTTGCTTTTGCTTTCGATCATTCCAATTTTTTGGCGGCATGAGAAGCAACCCTAGCGACTTCAGAGAGCCTACTAACGATTGTATAAACTGAAAGCCCTCACCATGAATCGCTCTATTTCGAAGCTGATGCAATTCTACAATCACCTTCGGCGTGTTTAGATCATCGCCGAGAGCTTCGAGAACCTCTGGCCCGAACGTAGCCGAAGTATCTGCTGCATTACCGACAGTCGCCAATGCATACCATTCGTCTAGGGTTTTCGCGCTCTCCTCTAGACTTTTCATCGTCCAGTCGATCGGAGAGCGATAGTGTGTCTTCAGCATATTCAGACGGATGACCTCTCCGGGCCAATCCTTCAAAAGCTCATTGATCGTCACGAAGTTGCCGAGGCTCTTCGACATCTTCTCGCCTTCGACCTGCAGGAAGCCGTTGTGCATCCAGTAATTCGCCATCGCATGCGTACCGTGGGCGCAGCGCGACTGTGCGATTTCGTTCTCGTGGTGCGGGAAGATCAGATCGAGCCCGCCGCCGTGAATGTCGAAGACATCGCCGAGATAGGCCGCGCTCATGGCGGAGCATTCGATGTGCCAGCCCGGCCGTCCCCGGCCCCACGGACTCTCCCAACCGGGTTCGTTTTGGGACGACAGCTTCCAGAGCACAAAATCGGCCGGATTCCGCTTGTGCGCATCCACAGCGATACGCGCGCCGGCCTTCTGCTCCTCGAGCCTGCGGCCCGACAGCGCACCGTAGTCCGGCATCGACTGTGTATCGAACAGCACCTCGCCGCCAGCCTGATAGGCGTGACCGCGCGCGATCAGTTGCCGGATCAGCGTCACCATGTCGGCCCGGCCGTCCGGGCGCGGCAACACGAATTCGGTGGCGCGCGGCTGATGCGTTGGCGGCAGGCAGCCAAGCGCCGTGACGTCAGCCTGAAATTGCGCGGCGGTGGTTTCGGTGACCTTGCGGATCGCCTCGTTCAACGGCAGCCCGGGAAAATCCCGCGCCGCGCGATCGTTGATCTTGTCGTCGACGTCGGTGATGTTGCGGACGTAGGTGACGTGATCGGCGCCGTAGATATGCCGCAGCAGGCGGAACAGCACATCGAACACGATCACCGGCCGCGCATTGCCGATGTGGGCGAAGTCGTAGACCGTCGGCCCGCAGACATACATCCGCACGTTCGACGGATCGGTCGGCGTGAAAACACGCTTGTCCTTGGTTAGGGTGTCGTAAAGGCGCAGTTCCATGGAAAGCCGTTCCGTTCCCAGCGGCCGGGCGTCCAATGATCTCACATGAGAAAAGACGGCCTCAGCCAGCGAATCGCTAGCTCATAATCTCGCGGCAAATGCCACAAATGGCGAGGAGACCGTTCATTGGCGCACCATGGATCAGCCGGGGGCGTGACGTCAAGTGTTCGGCCCCAGAAACGCCTCATTTCGCCGCGACATCGCCCGCGCCGTCTTGGTTAATCAATCTTAACGGATTTGGCATAGGAGCAACGGCGATTTCTCCCGTCATTGGTGCACGATGCGAATGATCCCCGCACTTCTGGCCGGCATCGCCCTCCTTGCTGGATCCTCCGCATGGGCCGACAGCCGTGTTTTCATCATCGCGAACCAGGCCGACGGATACGGTATCGACCAATGCCTCGCTCGAAGCGAGACGTGCGGTGCACCAGCCGCCCGCGCCTATTGCCGGTCACGCGATTTTGCACAGGCCACAGCCTATCGGCGTGTCGATCCCGACGAGATCACCGGATCGATTCCGGCATCCGAAAATCTCTGCAACCGCGGCGTTTGCAGGGAATACGTGGCCATTACCTGCAATCGCTGAGTTCGCAATTTCGCGCGCTCGCACCCGAGCCGTGACGCCATACTCGCGCCCCGGAAACGACGTGACGCTGCCGCGAGAAGCGGGTAAGACGTGGTTGCGCTGGCGCACGACTGTCTCCCCGTTGTCGGCCGTCAGCGCCTTGCGGCGCGATCAGGTTTGCCTGGATTGCGTCAACAGTCACCGCGATGGCCGCGTCCGCACTCGAAAGACATCTCTTCGTGCGGGCAGGTTTGAAACATCGCCTCCCGGGATCGCTTTGATGGCGGATCATGCCTGACGCTTTGTTTGTCCGCCGCAGGATGCGGTTTCTGACCTGCGCCGTCGTGCTTGGCACGATGATGTTCGCCGCCGATGCCGTCGCGCAGCAGGGGGTTCCGCAGCCGCCAGGCGCGCCGCCTCCAGCCGTCAATCCGATGTGCCCCCGCCTCGAAGCGCAACTTGCGAGCATCGATCGCGCCGGGGTCGATCCGGCGCGCGCCGATCAGATCCGGCGCGACGAGGATGCAGCCAACCGGCAGCAGGCCGAGCTCGACCGGGTGACCGCGCAGGCCAAGCGGATGGGTTGCGACAGCTCGGGCTTCTTCTCGCTGTTCAACGGCCAGTCGGCGCAGTGCGGACCGGTGAATCACCAAATCC